>JAEUIB010000595.1 GCA_016795255.1 Planctomycetota bacterium | reverse complement strand
GGAGCGCCCGTGGCTCGACGTCAACGTCGAGGCGCACGTGCTGTTCATCGGCGTCGACGTCGGCATCTCGGTGCAAGACACGTTCGACTTCGTGCTCGGCATCTTCGGCGTCGACACGATCTCGCACGACGACTTCGCGGCCGAACCGGAACTGGAAACCGAGCCCGCCACGCGCTCCGGGCCGCCGATCTCGCGGCCTCCGCTGACCGACTGATCGCGACGACGCGCAGCGCTCGACCCGCACCGAAGGACGATTCACCATGGCGATCCGCGTGTCCGGCTCGTACCGGCGTTATCTCGTCGCCGGCTACTACCCGAAGCCCGACGACGACAAGTTCTTCGAGCGGCTGCGGGAGCACCGCTTCCGATCGATCGACGACCAGGCGATCCTGACGCCGTCGATCGGCTGGGTCGTCGCGCGGTCGTTCTCGGCGACGAACTTCAACCCCGAGAACTCGTTCCTCGGCCCGCACGCGCTGCTGCGGCTACGCATCGACCAGAAGAAGCTGCCGAGCAACGCCGTGCGCGTCCGCGTCGCCGAAGCCGCGGGCAAGATGGGCGCGACGAAGATCGCGCGCTCGGCGATGGCGAAGCTGAAGGCCGACGTCGAGAAAGAGCTGCTCGAGCGCATCGTGCCGGCGACCGCGGTCGTCGACATCCTGTGGCGCCCGCAATCCGAGCTCGTGCTGGTCCGCACGACGTCGAACACCGTCAACGAGGCGTTCGTCCGCCTGTTCCGCGACACGTTCGGCAAGACACCCATCGCCGCGACGCCGACGCCGCTCGGTGCACGCGTCGCCGCTCCCGCCGTCGACGCCGATCGGCTGCGCCGCCTGTCCCCCGTGCTGTCCGTGAGGTCCGACGATGGCGAAGCCTGAGCCGAAGAAGGAACAGGAAGACGACGCGCCGTTCCTCGGCACCGAGTTCCTGACGTGGCTGTGGTGGTCGGCCGAGACGCGCGGCGGACTGCACGCCGTCGGCGACGACCAGCGCGTCGGCGTGATGCTCGACCGCGTGCTCGAGTTCAAGGACGACGTCACCGGCGTGAAGGTCGCGGTGCGCGGCGACGCGCCGACGCGCGCGCCGGAAGCTCGTGAGGCGCTCGCGCGCGGCATGACGCTCGAACGCGCCGGCATCGTCATCGCCGTCGCCGAAGAGAACACGATGGTCGTGCTCGACGGCGCGACGCTCGATCTGCGCGGCGTGAAGTCCGAGATGCAACCCGAGGGCGAGTCGGCCGAGGATCGCGACGCGAACGCGCTGGCGACGCTGTTCGGGATGCTGGAAGCGCTGGACAAGGTCTATCGCGCCTATTTGCTGGAGCGGACGTCGCCGGCGTTCGTGCGCGACGTGGCGCCGAAGATCGTGGACTGGGCGAAGGGCGCGCGGAAGAGCCGCGCCGCGGCCCGCGCGAAAGCTGCCGAGACCGCGTAGTCGGACGACGCGGACACCGCGACGACGAACCGTCTACACTGCGGGCCGTCTCGGCTCCGAGGGGACCGCATGTTCGAGTCGTTGGTGTTCTGCGCCGGCCTGTGGGCTGCGACCGCTCCGGTCGAGCCGGAGGACGGCGTCGTGTTCACGTCGATCACGGGATCGCTCGAAGAGGGCATGATCCCGACGCTCCAGCGTGCGGTCCGCCGTGCGAAGGAGCTGCGCTCCGCCACGCTGGTGCTCGAACTCGACACCCCGGGCGGCGCCGTCGACATCATGGGTCAGCTCGGCGATCTGCTGCGGACGCCGGGACTCCACTCGATCGCCTACGTGACGCGCGAAGCCGGATCCGCGGGCGCCTACCTCGTGCTGAGTTGCGACAAGGTCTTCACCGCGGAGCACGCGGCGATCGGATCGGCCCAGCCGGTCGCGGTGATCCCCGGACTCGGCCTGGTGACCGACCTCGATCCCGGCATCGTCGAGAAGCAGGTGTCGTTCCTGCGCGCGAAGTTCCGCGACGCGGCGCAGGCGCACGACAAGCCCGGGCTCGAAGCCATCGCGCAGGCGTTCGTCGATCGGAACATCGGCCTCGTGCTGGCGGCGACCCCCACCGGCGACCGCGTGATGAACGCGATCGAGTTCGAGGACCTGGCGCGCCAGATGGGACCGGGGCAGGCCCGCCTGCTGAAGACCATCTGCCCCGAGGGCAACCTGCTCGCGCTGTCGGCCGCCGAAGCGTTCGAGTACGGCTTGTCCGACGGCATCGTCACGTCGCGCGACGAACTGCTCGAGGCCGTGAAGCTCGCGGGCACGCCGATCGTCGAAGTCCAGGCGTCGTGGTCCGAGCGATTCGTCAATCAACTCGGCGGCGTGGTCGGCTACGTGCTGTTCGGCCTCGGCGCGCTGCTGCTGCTGCTCGAGCTGAAGTCGCCCGGCTTCGGCCTGCTCGGCATCGCCGGCATCACGCTCGTCGGCGCGGTGTTCTTCCGCAACTATCTCGCAGGCCTCGCCGATCTGCCCGAGCTGCTGCTGATCATCCTCGGCGTCGTGCTGGTCGCGGTCGAACTGTTCGTGCTGCCGGGATTCGGCATCGCCGGGTTCCTCGGGCTCGCCTGCATCGCGCTCGGCGCGATCTTCTCGTTCCTGCCGTTCCTGTTCCCGCAGTCGCCTTCGGAATCGAACACGCTGCGGGACGTGCTCGGCAACTTCGGCGGCATGCTCGTCGCGATGGTCGCGGCGATCTTCCCGCTGACGCGCTGGATCCTGCCGCGACTGCCGTGGTACCGCCGCATGACGCTGGCGGGCGCGCCGTCGGTCGTCGGCACGACCGGCGCACTCGCCGAACCCTCGGTCGCGACGAACGTCGGCGACCGAGGCGTCGCGTTCACGACGCTGCGGCCGGCCGGCAAGGTCGAGCTCGCCGGCGCCCTGTTCGACGCGCGCTCCGACGGCGCGTACATCGAACGCGGGGATCCGATCGTCGTGGTCTCGGTCGAACACAATCACGTCGTCGTTCGCTCGGCGGAGGGCTCGTGATGGAACTTTGGGCGTACGTCCTGCTCGGCTCGGGTCTCGTGCTGATCCTGCTCGAGGTCTTCTTCCCGTCGTTCGGGATCCTCGGGACGCTGGCCGCCGGCGCGTTGATCGCGGGTGGCGTCTGCGCGTGGAACGCCGAACCCGGCGTGTTCACGACCTACCTGATGATCGCGTTCGTGCTCGGCCCGGTGGTCACCGCGTTCGCGTTGAAGATGTTCCCGCGCAGTTGGTTCGGCCGGCACTACACGCTGCCGGGCACGTCGTTCCCGCCCGAGGAAGCCGCCGCCGGCGGCGGCGGCGCGGACTTCGCCGACCTCGCCGGAGCGACCGGCACGGCGCTGACGCCGCTGCGGCCCGCCGGCAAGGCGCAGATCCGCGATCGCCGCGTCGACGTCGTCACGCGCGGCGAACCGGTCGACGCCGGCGCCCCGGTCCGCGTGCTGTTGATCGAAGGCAATCGCATCGTGGTCACGCAACTGACCCCTTGATCCGTTCACACCATTTGGCGCCCCGGACTCGCTCGGCACGAGCGCGGCGCACGAAGGAGATTCGACGTTGAGTTCTTCCGCATTGCTGTCGCTCGCCGCGAGCGACTCCGTGGGTACGGCCGTGTTCGTCGTCCTCGGGCTGCTCGCGCTGATCTTCCTGATCATCGTGTTCAAGTACATCGGTCTCTACGTGCAGGCGATGCTCGCCGGCGCGCAGATCGGCCTGCTCGAGATGGTCGCGATGTCGTTGCGCAAGGTGCCGCCGGCGCACATCGTGCGCGCGAAGATCATGGGTGTGCAGGCCGGCCTCGCGCAGGTGCAGACCAAGGATCTCGAAGCGCACTACCTCGCGGGCGGCAACGTGCCGAACGTCGTGCGCGCGCTGATCGCGTCGAACCGCGCCGGCTTGTCGCTCGACTTCAAGCGCGCGACCGGCATCGACCTCGCCGGTCGTAACGTGCTCGAAGCGATCCAGACGTCCGTCAATCCGAAGGTCATCGACTGCCCGGCGCCGGGCAAGACGCGCGAGATGGCGATCGCGGCGGTCGCGAAGGACGGCATCCAGTTGCTGACGCGCGCGCGCGTCACGGTGCGCACCAACCTTGCGCAGCTCATCGGCGGCGCGACCGAAGAGACGATCATCGCCCGCGTCGGCGAAGGCATCGTGGCCGCGATCGGCGCGTCGGCGACGTACACCGAAGTCCTCGCGGCGCCCGACCGCATCTCGAAGACCGTGCTCGCGCGCGGTCTCGACGCCGGCACCGCGTTCGAGATCCTTTCCATCGACATCGCCGACATCAACGTCGGCGAGAACGTCGGCGCGAAGCTGCAAGCCGACCAGGCCGAAGCGAACAAGCGCATGGCGCAGGCGCAGGCCGAAGTCCGCCGCGCGATGGCCGTCGCGCAGGAGCAGGAAATGCAGGCGCGCGTCATGGAGAACCGCGCGAAGGTCGTCGAGTCCGAGGCGCAGATCCCGCTCGCGATCGCCGAAGCGTTCCGCTCGGGCAACCTCGGGCTGATGGACTACCAGCGCTACAAGAACATCGAGGCCGACACGACGATGCGGCGCTCGATCGCGGAAGGCGGCGGATCGTCGGACAAGAGCGTGTCGTGAACGCGCCCTGGTTCGTCCCGATCGTCGCGGCGAATCCCCTGCAGTGGCTCGCCGAACACTTCACGACGATCCTGTTCGTGTTGTTCTTCGTGCTGCCGTCGATCGCTCAGGTGTTCAAGCGCAAGCAGGCCGAACGCCCACAGCCATCGCCGCAGCAGAACGACGATCCGCGAACCGCGACGTCGAGCGCCCCCGCGCCCGACGTCGCGGCCGATGCCTCCGGTCAAGCGTCCCCGCGTGACCTCGAGGAGCGCGTGCGGCGCTACTTCGAAGAGCTGACCGGGAACGCGACGCCGGAATTGGAGAACGACGACGACGTCGACGTGGACGTCGACGAGCGTGCCGACGACCCGCTGCCGACGCGCGCGGAAGCGCAGCGCGAGCTGGCGCGGGAACAGGCTCACGAGCGAGCCGAGGTTCACGCTGCGGAGCGCGCGGCGAATCCGCACGCCGTGCATCGCGTGTTCGCCGATCTGTCGAACACGGACGTCGCCGGTGAGGAGGCTTTCGACTCCCGCGTCGCGCACGGCGACGTCGCGCCGCAGCTCGAGGTGAAGCGTCGCAACACCGGCCGCTCGGCGGCGACGAAACGGCTCGATCTCCACGACGACGCGCAGGTGCGCAAGGCCATCGTGCTGCTCGAGGTCCTCGGACCGCCGATCGCGCTGCGCGACGAACGCCGGTTCTGAAGGAACGATCGGGGACAGACCCCGGCCTGTCCCCCCGGTCGACCCGAGGTCGAGGCGGCGCAGCCGCCGGATTCACGTAGGTGTGCGAGGGCGCGTGATGCGAGAGCATCGCGCGCCCTCGTTCCGTGCAGCGCTGGAGCGATCAGCTCGCGGCGACGAACGGCTCGACGCGGCCGTGGACCAGGCGGACCACGCGGTCGGCGCGCTGCGCGAGTTCGAGGTCGTGCGTGACGAACACGAACGTCTTGCCGCTGTCTTGCTTCAACTCGAACAGCAGGTCCGAGATCTCGCGCGACGTCGCCTCGTCGAGGTTGCCGGTCGGCTCGTCGCACAGCACGACGTCGGGATCGCCGATCAGCGCGCGGCCGATCGCGACGCGCTGACGCTCGCCGCCGGACAATTGCGACGGCCGGTGCCCCGCGCGCTCCGACAACCCGAGCCGCGCCAGCAGCGCCCGGCCGCGCTCGCGCTCGGCCGACTTCGCGCCGAACCACGACGCGATCGAGTGCTTCATCATCAGCGGCAACAGCACGTTCTCGAGCGCGTTCAGCTCCGGGATCAGGTGATAGAACTGGAACACGAAGCCGATGTGCCGCTGCCGCAACCGCGAGCGCGCGGTGCGCGACAGCGAACCGACGTCGGAACCGCGGAACAGCACCTGTCCGGTCGTCGGCCGATCGAGCAAGCCGAGCAGATGCAGCAGCGTCGACTTGCCGGCGCCCGACGAACCGACGATCGCCAACGACTCGCCGGCGTGGATCGTCAGGTCGACGCCGCGCAGCACGTCCAGCGCGCGGCCGCCCATCACGTAGCTCTTCGTCAGGCTCTTCGCCTCGAGGACGGGCTCACTCATGACGCAGCGCCTGGACCGGATCCATGCGAGCCGCACGCGCCGCCGGCAACAGCGCGCACAACAAGGCGAACACGACCGTGCCGAAGAACGCGACGGCGACGAACTGCGGCGTCAGCTCGATCGGGATGCGATCGAACGTGTAGACGTCGGCGCGGAAGATCCGCACGCCGAACGCCTTCTCGATGCCGTCGTTGACGTGGTTGATGTTCAGCGACAACAGCACGCCGGAGGCCGCGCCGAGCGCCGCCGCGACGGTGCTCATCAGCAGGCCGCCGCCGAGGAAGATGCCGAGCACGCCGCCCGGCGTCGCGCCCAGCGTGTTGATGATGCCGATGTCCTTGGTCTTGTCCGACACGAGGATCGTCAGCGTCGCGAACACGTTGAAGCTCATCACCGCGACGAAGAAGAACAGGATGAAGCCGAGGATCGAGCGTTCGTTCTCGACCGCCGACAGCAGGTTGCGGTTGCGTTCGACCCACGTCTCGGTGAACACGGACAGACCGACGTCGGCGAGCTTCGCGCGCACGGCGTTCGCCGTCGTGTCGAGACCGTTGCCGTCGCTGACGGCGCTCGTCACGCACAGCTCGGTCGCTTCGTTCGTCGTCTCGGCGAACTTGCGCGCGGCGTCGATCGGCACGTACAGCGAACGCATGTCGAACTGGTAGTGCCCGGTGCGCACCGAGCCACCGATCAGGAAGCGCTGCGTCAGCGGCTTGACGCTGTCTTGGTCCAGCGTGTCGGGCAACGTCACCAGCGTGACGACGTCGCCCTTCTTCAGCCCGAAGAAGTGCATCGCGCCTTCGCCCGGCAGCGCGACGGGCAAGTCGTCGTTGATGTACTTCGCGGGGACCTTGTTCAGCTTGAACGGCTCGGTGACGCTGTCGACCGCTTGGCCGTACTCGCCCTGCGTCGCGAGGTACTCGTCGAAGTCGGTGACGCCGCGCTCGAGCGCCGGATCGAGCCCGATCACCGTGACGTATTGGTTCTCGGCGAACTGCCCCATGCCGAGGATCTGCGGCGCGACGTGGTCGCCGACGCGGATCAGCGCCGGCCGCACGAGGCGCGGCACGACGCCCTTCACGCCGGGCACCTGCTTCAGCGCGCCCTCGATCTCGCGGAACGGCGGCAGGCTCAGCTTTGTGCGACTGACGCCGTCGTGGTGCGGCGTCAGCACGATGTCCGCCGTCGTGCCGCGGATGATGCGCCGGGTCTCCTTGAGGAAGCCCGACATGATCGAGATGGTCGTGATGAACGCCATCACCGACAGCCAGATGCCGACCATCGAGACCCACGAGATCGGCCGCGCCCACAGGTAGCGCAGCGCGAGGAAGAGCCGGTACATCGGATCAGACCTTCTCGACGGGCGCGCCGTCTTGCGGCGCGTCGGCGCCGCCGGCGTGCGGACGCAGCAGCGGGAACAGCACGACGTCCCGGATGCTGTCGGAGTCGGACAACATCATGACGAGGCGATCGACACCCATGCCGACGCCGCCGGCCGGCGGCATGCCGTACTCGAGCGCTTCGAGGAAGTCCTCGTCGACGGCGGCCGGGTTCTCGGGATCCTTCTCGAGCACCTGCTTCTCGAGGATCTGACGCTGCGCGATCGGGTCGTTCATCTCGGAGAACGCGTTCGCGATCTCGAGGCCGTTGACGAACAGCTCGAAGCGCTCGGCGCGATCACCGCCGAAGTCCTTCCACTTCGCCAGCGTCGTGATGCCGCGCGGATAGTCGATGACGAACGTCGGCTGGATCAGCGTGCGTTCGCAGAACATCTCGAACAGGTCGTTCGCGGCCTTGTGGTGCGACTTGTCCTTGGTGTCGATGCCGACCGCCGCGCACTTCGCGCGCACCGCGGGCTCGTCGTCGAGGTCGACGCCGGCGTGCTGCTTCAGCAAGTCCTCGTAGCGCACGCGGCGGAACGGCGCCGACAGGTCGATCGCGGTGCCGCCCCACGTCAATTTCGTCGTGCCGCGCGCCGTCATCGCGAGGTGGACGAGCAACTGCTCCCACAGATCCATCACGTCCTCGTAATCGGCGTACGCCCAGTACAGCTCGATCATCGTGAACTCGGGATTGTGGCGCGTGTCGATGCCCTCGTTGCGGAACACGCGGCCGATCTCGAACACCTTCTCCATGCCGCCGACCAGCAGGCGCTTCAGGTGGAGTTCGAGCGCGATGCGCAGCGACAGGTCGAGGTCGAGCGCGTTGTGGTGCGTCAGGAACGGCCGAGCGGCGGCGCCGCCGGCGATGTGGTGCAGCACCGGCGTCTCGACTTCGACGAAGCCGCGCTGGTCGAGGAACTTGCGCATCTCGGCGACGATGCGCGAGCGCATGCGGAATTGCGCCATGACCTCGTCGTTCGCGTTGAGGTCGACGTGCCGGCGTCGCGAGCGCAGTTCCTTGTCTTGCAGACCGTGCCACTTGTCGGGCGGCGGAGTCATCGACTTCGCGAGCATCTCGACGCCGGTCGCGAACACCGTGAGCTCGCCGCGCCGCGTCTTCGCGAACGTGCCGCGCACTCCGACGTGGTCGTTCAGGTCGAACGTGTTGCGGATGCGCGTGAAGACGGCTTCGCCGACCTTGTCCTGTTGGACGTAGACCTGGACCTTGCCGGTCTCGTCCTTGACGTCGAAGAAGATCGACTTGCCGTGGTCGCGGTACGCGGTGACGCGGCCGCAGACGACCGCGGGGACTTCGGCGCCCTCGACGTAGCCGTCGCGCAGCGGACCGATCCAGTTCCGGGTCTCGCCGCGGGCGGGGAACCGTTTCGGATACGGGTCGACTCCTGCCGCACGCAGTGCCTCGAGCTTGCGAAGTCGTTCCTCGGGCAGATGCGCCGCCATGCCGTCGCTCCCATCTCGCCAAAAAGGGCGGGCGATCCTATCAGCGCGCGCCGGAAGTGGGCCGACGAACGGAACTCGAGGATCGTGCGCGCGGCATGGCCTCGAACAACGGCGATCGACCGGCGCGACGCAGGCCCCGGCGCGGGTCGAGGCCCGGGTGATGGCCCGGGTGGTGGCCCGGATCGAGGCCCGGGTGGCGGCCCGGACCGTCCGCGCCTCAGGTGCTCGGCGGAGCGCAGCGGCGATCCGTCGCGATTCTCCCCCCTTCCTCGACGGGGTTTGCAGGGTATGGTTCCGGCCCTTCTACCCTTGGCCGGAAACTGGCACGCGTCGATGGTCCTCCGACTTCAGGGCTTCGTCCTCTTCCTGTTCATCCCACTGGTGTTGTGGCTGCTGCTCGCGCAGCCGTTCCACGCCCTCGGCGCCGTGCTGGCCGGGGTGGCGCTGATGGTCTTGCACCGCTTCGTCGCGATCCCGCACATGGTCAAGAACCTCGACTACCGCTGCCTGTGGAGCGGTCAGGAGGTCGCGCCGGGCTGCCGCTACCGCGTCGTGTCGTCGGGGGTCGAGCGCTCGTTCAACTTCTACGTCGATGGCATGCGCGACAGCGCGGCCAAGTTCCTGACGTACGCGCAGAAGTTCGCGGTCCCGCTCCGCGTGGCGATCCTCGGCACGCTGGCGTACTACGTGGTCGCCGAGCTCTTGCGCTTGGCCGGCGTCGGCGCGATGCCGAGCCACGAGACGAACTCGATGGTGTTCCGCGGGATCATCGGCCTGACGACGCTGACGACGTTCATCGCGTATCGCTTCGTCGAGGGCATCCCGCACATGAAGGGACCGGTGAAGTTCCCGTTCCCGATCCACAACCTGTTCCTGCTCGGGATCTTCTGGACGCTGCTGATCTTCGGCGCGGTCGGCGCGTGGTGGGTCGTCGACGTGGCCAGGACGCTGATCGCGAACCGCTGAGGCGGAAGCCGCGAACGAGGCCGAGTCTCCCCTCGGAGTCCCTCGGGCGAACCCTGGTGCCCTCGCGCCCCTGCCGACACTCCCGTCCCTCGTCACCCCTCCCACCTAGGCGCCACCCCTCCTAGCGCGTTGGAGCGACACAGGATCCCGTCGTTGCGGCGGCGCTTCCCGCTCCATAAACTCCCGGGTTCTGCGCAGCGGCCGCGAAACGGTGCTCGGTTGCCCCGTCCCGCGGCCTGCCGCCGTTCGCCAAGGAACCACCATGCCGGCCCAAGTGACCGTCAACGGCCCGTGCTCACGGACCATCAAGATCGAGATCACCCCTGAGACCATTCGCGAGAGCCTCGCGGACGCCTGGCGGAACGCATCGGCGAACGTCCAGATGAAGGGCTTCCGGCCGGGCAAGGTCCCGCGGCCGATCCTCGAGAAGAAGTACGGCGAACAACTGCGCCTCGAGGTCAAGCAGCACCTGCTCGAAGAGGCGTGGAAGTCGGCGATCCGCGACCACAAGCTGCGCCCGGTCGAGTCCCCGAAGGTCGACTCCGACAAGATCGAGCTCGACGCGACGAAGGCGATCACGCTCGAGTTCACGATCGAAGTGCGCCCGGATTTCGAATTGCCCGAATGGCGCGGACTCGAAGTCGGCGCGCCGGTCGTCGCCGTGCAGGACTCCGACCTCGAGCGCGAGCTGAACCACCTGCGCTCGCGCTTCGCGACGGCCGAGGAAATCACCGAAGGCGTCGTCGGCAAGGGCGACTACGCGATCGTCGACATCGACTTCGAAGTCGACGGCGCGACCGTTCTGTCCCGCGAGAAGCAGATCGTCGACACGGCCGGCGAGAAGATCGCGGGCCTCGACGCGCAGGGCAACATCACGTCGTTCCTCGGCAAGACCAAGGGCGCGAAGGTCACGATCGGCATGACGCTGCCGGAGGACTTCGATCCGCCCGGCTTCGCGAACGCGAAGGCGCTGCTCCACTGCACCGTCCAGGAAGTCCGCCGCGTCCAGCTCCCGGAACTCGACGACGCGTTCGCGACGAAGGTCGGCGCGGAGAACGTCGAGGACCTGAAGACGAAGGTCCGCGCCGAGATCGAGCGGCACCTCCAGTCGCAGCGCAATCGCTACGTCGAAGAGCGCCTGTTCGACGCCCTGATCGCGAAGACCCCGTTCGATCTGCCGCAGAACCTGCTGGAGCGCGCGACGGACGAGATGATCCATCAGTTGGAACATCAGATGCAGCACCAGGGCCACGACGAGGCCCGCGCCAAGGCCGACGCCGCGGCGCAGCGTGACCGCGTCAAGTCCGAGCAGATGCGCGCGTTGCGGATGACGTTCCTGGTCGACCGGATCGCCGAGGCCGAGAAAATCGGCGTCACCGACAAGGAGCTGGAGCAGACCGTGGTGTCGCTGGCTATGGCTCACCAGCGCCCCGCGCAGGAGGTGTTCGACGAGCTGCACGAACGGGGGCAGCTCGGCTCGCTGCGGGTTCAGATCCTCGAAGCGAAAGTCCGAAAGCTCCTGCGCGAGGCAGCGAAGGTCTTCGACGCGAAGACCGACGGCACGAACCCCTGAAGGACGACCGATGACGACGAAGTCACAGATCTCCAGCTTCTATCCCATTCCCTACGTCATCGAGAAGACGGGTCGGGGCGAGCGCGCCTACGACATCTACTCCCGCCTGCTCGAGGACCGGATCATCTTCATCGGCACGCCGATCGACGACAACGTCGCCAACGCCGTCATCGCGCAGCTGTTGTTCCTGCAGAAGGACAACAAGAACCAGGACATCAACCTCTACATCAACTCGCCGGGCGGCAGCATCTCGGCCGGCCTCGCGATCTACGACACGATGCAGTTCGTCCAGTGCGACGTCGCGACGTACTGCATCGGCATGGCGGCCTCGATGGCGGCGATGCTGTTGACGGCCGGCAAGAAGGGCAAGCGCAACGCGCTGCCCAACTCGCGGATCATGATCCACCAGCCCTGGGGCGGCGCGCAGGGCACGGCGGCCGACATCGAGATCCAGGCCAAAGAGATCCTGAAGATGAAGGCCCAGATGCACAAGCTCCTGGCCCATCACACGGGACAGTCGGTCAAGACTGTGGAACGCGACTGCGATCGCGATTACTACATGTCGGCGGACGAGGCGAAGGCCTACGGTCTGGTCGACGAAGTGGTCCAGCCTCTGAAGGGTGGTGTGTGACTTGAGCGGGCGCGGTTCGCGAGACTCCGAGCGCTGTACGTTCTGCGACAAACCCAAGCGTCAGGTGCAGAGCCTGATCGCGGGTCCGCCGGGCGTGTTCATCTGCAACGAGTGCGTCGAGCTGTGCAACACGATCCTGTTCGAGGACACGGGGCGGCGCTCGGGACCCACGCGGGCCGAGCACGCCACGCCGGTCGGCGGCAAGGTGCCGACGCCGAGCGAGATCAACCGCTTCCTCGACGAGTACGTGGTCGGCCAGCAGCACGCGAAGAAGGTGCTCTCGGTCGCCGTCTACAACCACTACAAGCGCCTGCGCGCACCGCGCCGCGCCGACGACGACGTCGAGCTCGAGAAGTCGAACATCATGCTGATCGGCCCGACGGGGTCGGGCAAGACGCTGCTCGCACGGACGCTGGCCCGCTACCTGCGCGTGCCGTTCGCCATCGCGGACGCGACGACGCTGACCGAGGCCGGCTACGTCGGTGAGGACGTCGAGAACATCATCCTGAAACTGGTGCAGTCGGCGAACTACGACATCCAGCAGGCGCAGCAGGGCATCATCTTCGTCGACGAGATCGACAAGATCGCGCGCACGACCGGCAACGTCTCGATCACGCGCGACGTGTCGGGCGAAGGCGTCCAGCAGGCGCTGCTGAAGCTGCTCGAAGGCACGATCGCGAACGTCCCGCCCCAAGGCGGCCGCAAGCATCCCGAGCAGTCGTACATCCAGGTCGACACGACGAACATCCTGTTCATCTGCGGCGGCACGTTCTCGAACATCACCGACACGATCGCGCGCCGCGTCGGCAAGGGCACGATCGGGTTCCACTTCGACACCGGCATCGACAACGACGAAGAGGCGCGCAAGCGCAGCCTGCTGCGTCAGGTGCAGACCGAAGACCTGATCGAGTTCGGGATGATCCCGGAGTTCATCGGGCGGTTCCCGGTGATCGGCACGCTCGATCCGCTGACGCAGTCCGACCTCGTCCACGTGCTGACGGAGCCGAAGAACTCGATCGTCCGCCAGTACCAGAAGATGTTCGCGATGGAGCAGTGCGAGCTGGAGTTCCAGCCCGGCGCGCTCGAGCGGATCGCCGACCTCGCGCTGAAGAAGGGCACCGGCGTCCGCGCGCTGCGCATGATCATCGAAGAGATGATGCTCGACGTCGTGTATCGCCTGCCGGAGCGCAGCTCGCCGATCCGGTTCGTCGTGACGCCCGAGTTCGTCGACCGCACGGCCCCGATCGTCCAGATCCCGTTGTCCGAGCCGCAGCGCGAAAGCGCCTGAGCGCGGCCTCGCCGCGGCACGCGAAACCCCGTCGACCGCGATGACCGAGTCCGCCGCCGCTCCACCGTCACTCCCCGCGCTGACCGATTTGCCCGTCGACGGCTTCTCGGTCCTGACGTCGTTGCCGGGTGCGCGACCGTTCCACGCGGCGTCGGTCCGCCGCTGGCTCTACGCGCGCGGGGCCACCACCGTCGACGCGATGACGGACCTGCCGAAAGACTTCCGCGCGGCGCTCGCGGCGTCGTACCGACTGCGCTCGACGAAGCTCGCGCTCGTCCGCGATTCGGACGACGGCACGAAGAAGCTGCTGATCGAACTCGCCGACGGCCTGACGATCGAATCCGTGCTGATCCCGGAAGCCGAGCGCACGACGCTCTGCATGTCGACGCAGGTCGGGTGCGGCGTGCGTTGCGCGTTCTGCGCGTCGGGCATGCTCGGCGTCGTCCGCAACCTGACGCCCGGCGAGATGGTCGAGCAGTTCCTGTGGGCGCGCGAAACGCTGGCGCGCGAGCAGCGGGAACTGACGAACGTCGTCGTCATGGGCGGCGGCGAGCCGCTGAACAACTTCGAGCACCTGAAGGTCGCGCTCGAGACGATCAACCACAAGGACGGGCTCGGCTTCGGCGCGCGGCGCATCACGGTGTCGACGATCGGCATCCCGAGCAAGATCGACCGCATGGAAGAACTCGGCAAGCAAGTGAACCTCGCGGTGTCGCTGCACGCGCCGAACGAAGAACTGCGCGGCCGACTGATCCCCGGTCTCGATCGCGTGCCGCTGTCCGACGTGCTCGCGGCAGCGCGGCGCTACTTCGATCGCACGGGTCGCGAGATCACGTTCGAGTACGTCGTGCTGAAGGACGTCAACGATCGGCCCGAACACGCGCGCGAACTCGTACGCCTGCTGCGCGGCATGCGCGGCAAGGTCAACTTGATCCCGTGGAACCCGGTCGGCGACCTGCCGTTCCAGCGCCCCGAGCGCGAGGCGGTCGACACGTTCGCGATGATCCTCGACGAGGGCGGCATCAAAAGCACGGTGCGCCGCCCGCGCGGCCGCGACATCGACGCCGCGTGCGGCCAACTGCGCCGCCGCTATCCCACGGGCGAAGCGCTGCGCAACCGCGGCGAGTGACGACGGGCGAAGCGGCAGGCACGCCGGAGCCCGCGCTTGAGCCCCGTCCGCCGATGCGCCTATCGTCGCGTGATCGGAACCGAGGGGAATCACCATGAACACGATGCGTCGCGCCGCGTTTGCCGTGTGGGTCGCGTGCCTGGCCCCGAGCGCTTTTGCGGGTGTTCTCGTCGTCGATTCCGCCGGGGCCTCCGGCGCGTACCTCGAGATCCAGGCGGCCGTGACCGCAGCCGCGCCGGGCGACCTGGTGCTCGTTCGCGCGGGCACGTATGCGGCCTTCGTCGTCGCCGGCAAGTCGCTGTCCATCGTTGCCGACGCAGCCGCGACCGTCCACGTGGTCGGCGATTGCGCGATCCGCGGGTTGCCGGCGAATTCGGCCGTCGTCTGTCGCGGCCTCGCGTTCGGACCGCCGCTCGTCAGTCCCGGAACGCGACTCGAGCTGACCACGAACCTGGGTCGCATCCGCGTCGAGGATTGTTCGTTCGCACCGAACGATGCCATCGCGATCGTTACGCAACCCAAGCCCACGGTGCTCGTGGACGCGTGCACGTCGGTCACGTTCGCGCGCTGCACGTCGACCGGTCGGGCCAGTCCCGACGCACTGGATGCGGCGTGCCCCGCGCTCGTCGTCTCCGATTCGACCGTCCGCATCGAATCGTCCACGCTGATCGGAGGCGACGGCGCGGACTCGCAGATGTTCTCCACGTCGATCCTGCCGGTCGCCACGGCGGGCGCCGAGGCCCTCCGCGTCGCCGGCGGCGACCTCTTCCTCGGCGGCTCGATCCTCCGAGGCGGGCAGGGCGGAAACGGCAGCGGTGACATGCTCGTCGACCCGTGCGATCCTCCGGGCCAGAGTGGCGCGGGCATCGTGATCGCTGCGCCGGGAGGGCTCGTCCGCTCGCTCGCGTGCACGATCGAGAGCGGCGCGCCGGGACTCGTCCACGGATTCTGCGAACCGCTCGATCCCCCGAAGCCCATCGTCGTGACGGCGGCGCCCGGGACGGCTCAGGTCGTCGTCCTGACCGGCGCGTCGAACTCCGCGATCGCGGACGCGACCGTGGACGAGCTCGGCACGGCATCCCTCCTCGTCATCGGCGTCCCCGGCGAGTTCGTGTTCGCACTGATCGGCGTGGGACCGGATGCCACCTTCGTTCCCGCGCTGTCCAGCGTGCTCTACGAAAGCGCGACGCCGCTCGTCGTGGTCGCGCTCGGCGCGATTCCCGCGAGCGGGACACTGTCACTCAGCGTTCCGTTGCAACTGTCCGTACCCGCGCTGTCGGCCGTCTCTGGCCATGTTCAGGCGGCAACGTGTTCCGGGTCGGGCGAGTGCCGTCTCGGCTCGCCCACCGTCGTGACGATTCTCGATTCCGCGCTCTGAACGCGGTTCGGTCGTCCGACGGATCGCGTCGCGATCACGGCGATGCGACGAACGGCGAGTCCTGAGGTTCCGTCGGCAGACGTCGTTCGACGGCGGCGCGCAGCACGCCGAGCGCCTCGCCCCATCGCTTGCGATGCGACACCGCGGTGACCTCGCCGCTGCGGTCGGCGGAGAACGGCCCTTCGTCGACGTGGATGCGCGAGCCGCCGACTTCTCCGCTGACGCGGAACGTCACGACGCGGGCGGCGCCGTCGCTCGCGGCCATCGACCACGCCATCGACGTCGGTTCGTCGACCGCGGAGACCGAGCCTTCGGTGACGACGCCGTCGGTCGTCAGGCGCACCGGCCCGCCGACGATCACGTCGAGCGCGACCTCCTGCGCGAGCCATTGCTCGAGCCGATCCGACGACGCGATCCAATCCCAGGCTTCCCACGGCGGCACCGGCACGAACGCGCTCGCGACCACGCGCCGCTTCGACGTGTCGGCGTCGGCGACGACGGCCGCGTCCTGCCGCGGGCCGGGCAGCGGGTCCTCGGCGCGCGTGCGCGAGAAGCAGGCCGTGAATCCGCAAGCCATCGCCGCGACCAGCGCGAGCGCACGCATCGTCATGGGCCGAGCTCCTCGAGCAAGTCGTCGATCTCGGCGAGCGGCTCGGAGTGGTCCTGTTCCAGCGCGAGTTCACGCGCCTTCTTCAGCACCACGACGGCGGGCGCGCCCTGTCCGAGCTCCACGAGCGACTTCGCGAGGAAGACGTGGGCCATCAGCCAGTCGGGCTTGGCGTCGATGGCGCGCTGGAACTCGGGGACGGCTTCCTCGAAGCGCTCGGCTTCGTAGAGCGCCTTCGCCAGCGTGAAGCGTGCGAGCTCGTCGTTCGGACGCTGCTCGCACGCCTGCTTCCACTTGTCGACCTTGCTGTCGTTCATGGCGCCGCGGAGTCTAGCAGCCGTTCGCCGAACCGAGGCGAGCGAGAACGAGCCGGGCGAGACGCGCCGTTTTGGCCCGCCTCACACGTCCGACGTCGGCTCGACCTCGGTCTGCGCAGTCAGCAGCAGCGGCTTGCCGCCCCGCAGCACGTGGACCTCGACGAGACCGTCCTCGGCGTCCTTCAGCGCGTTCAGGACGTCGGCGGCGTCGCCGATCGGCAGTTCGTCGATCTTCGTGATCACGTCGAACCGCTCGATCCGAAGTCGATCCGCGAGCGAACCCGGGACCACCGACTCGACCAACAGCCCGACGTTCTGCTCGAGCCGCAGGTGCGCGCGCAACGGGTCGTCCGCAGCGATGGCGCGGATCTGGACGCCGAGACGCGGTCCCTGCGACTCCGATCCGGGCCCCGGCTGCGACGGCGCCACGAAGCGCCGCGGCAGCCGCTGCAGTCCCTTCGGGGCCGCATGCGCTCGCGGCGCCGCGTTCGCTCGCGGATCCTGGAACGGCCAGGCTCCGAACAGTTCGTGGAGACGCTCCAGTTGCGGCGCCGCGAGCTGGCCCGTCGACCCGGCGAGCATCGACTCCAATTCCGGCGCCTGCGTCCGCAGCGCATCGACGCTGTCGGCTTCGAACTTCCGCTCGGACTTGTCGCCGTTCTTCTCGGTGGCGGTGATCGTCGCGCGCGCCTTGCCGTCGGCATCGACCTCGACGTGGATGCGCTTCTCGACGCCGTTCTCGATCGTCGTCGACTGCATCGTCATCGAACCGCCGGAGCCGCCGGCGAACGCGCGAGGATCGAATCGGAGCGAGAACGGACGGAAGCCCGGGAACATCTCGAAGCCGTCGATCGCTCGTGTGTCGGGCTCGCCAGATTCGTCCGTCGGCGCGTCACCCCAGAAGTCGTCGAGGGCATCGCGCAACAGCTCCGGATCGGCGTCTTCCGGAGCGGCATCGTCGCCGGGCGCCGTGGGAGCCGATGCCGGAGGATCGGTCGGCGTCGGCGATGCGGGTCGAGTCGGAGACGCCGGCGCGGCGGCCGCGGGCGGGTCCTGAGGCGTCGCCTTCGTGTCCTGCGCCGGCGCGAGCATCGAGCCGGAGATCATGGCCGCGATCAACGCAAAGGGTCGTGCCAACTGGGTTTCTGCGTGCATGGTCGGTCTCCTGTCGCGCGCCGGGACTACCGGGGTCGGCGCGCACGGAGCCAAGGGACGCCGCTCGGGCGTCGATCCGTCAGTACGACCCGACGGTCAGCGTGATCGACTTCGCTTCACCCGCGCGAATGATGTCGAGCGTGATCATCGAGCGCGGCTTCGCGCTCATGATCCGGCGCGACAGATCCTCGGAGCCACGCACCGGTTCGCCGCCGAAGCCGACGATGACGTCGTCGGACATCAAGCCGCCGGTCTCCGCGGGCGAGTTGCGGAACACGCGCTCGATCAGCACGCCGACGCCGTCTTCGAGCCGGAGGTGCCGGCGCAGCGTCGGATCTTCGATGTCGTAGCCGCGCACGCCGAGCCACGGGCGATCCGCGGCGACCGCTTCGCCGTCCGCGGCTTCGAGGCTCGCCTCCCACAATTTGCGGATCGCGCGCGCGGTCGGCAGCGCGCGCTCCATCGGGACCGCGAACGAGACGCCTTGCGGAGCGCCGTGGATGCCTCGCGCCGGATCCTCGCGCATCGTCGTCAGCAGCATCGCCACGACGCGGCCCTCCGCGTCGGCGACCGGCCCGCCCTGATCGCCCTCGTTGACCGGCATCGACACCTGGAGCACGTGTCTCCAGTCGTGCTCGCCGATCTTCACTTCGCGATCGACCGCGGAGACGTATCCGAGCGTCGCCGCCGGTCCGAGGTTGTACGGATTGCCGATCGAGAACAGGTCGGCGCCGGCTTCGAGCTCGAGCGACGACGTGAACTCGGGCAGCTTC
>JAEUIB010000592.1 GCA_016795255.1 Planctomycetota bacterium | reverse complement strand
CGCCGCGGCGCGTCGCCTCGAAGGCCTCGCCTTCCGCGCGCCGCGCGTGACGCTCGTCGACGGCCGCGGCGCGCGCTTTTCGCCGTGGGACACCGACGTCGATGCGCTGCGCGCGTACACGCTCGGCACGCAGGTCACGACTCCGTTCGACTTCGACGCCAGCGTGCGCGTCGCGCTACGCGAGTTCGGCCCGCAACGCATCGTGCTGCCCGGCCCGGGCAACACGCTCGGCAGCATCGTCGGTCAAATCCTGATCGCCGAGGGCTTCGCCGGCATCACGGATCGCGCGAGCTTCGAGCGTCACGCGGAGTTCGTCGTGTCGATGCGTCGCTGAAGCATCGAGTCTCGAGCGCCGACGACTCGACGATGCACCGCAGCGAACTCCGACGCGCCGCGATAGAGTCACGCCTCGCATGCGCCAGACTCCGCGCTCGTCGTCGAACTTCCGCCGCCCGTTGATCGAGCACGTCGAACGCGTGCAGAAGAACGTGCGCTCGTGCACCGGCTGCGGGTTGTGCTGCACCGAGGCGTACAACGCGCAGCGCATCCTGCGCATCGAAGCCACCGACATCGCCGACCATCTCGCGACGTTGCCCGCGCGTCGCCGCGACGCGTTGCTGCATCGCGTCGACGCCGTCATCGCGCGCTATCGCCTCGCGAAGGCGCACGAGGCACGGCTCTACACCTGTCCGTTCCTCGAGCCCGACTTCACGTGCGCGCTGCCGTTCGACGTCAAGCCGCTCGCGTGCCTCACGTTCAATCCGACGACGAAGGACTCGTGCGACCAGGAGTCGAAGCGCTTCGACCTCGCACTGCCGGCGCTCGAAGCCGCGAATCGCGCCGCGGGCCACGACGGCAAGCTCGCGCCGATCCCGGTCGCCGTGAAAGCGGCGTGGCGCGCGCGGTCGGCGAGCGAGCCGCGATCGAAGAAAGCGGGCGGGCGCGGCGAGGGGTAGGGCGAGGGCGGGCGGATTCCAACCGAGGGGACGACGAGCGCGGGAGAGGAAGATGGCGTCGCGGGCTTGGGCCGTGCTGGCGATCGTTCTCGCGGGGCTCATCCTCCTCGCGGTTCTCGCGCAGTTCGACGATCGAGCCCCGGTCGTCCCCGAGTCGCTGCCGGTGCCGGTCCCCGAACGTCACGGAACCGACGTGTCGACCGAACCCGAGCGGACGGTCGTCGATCCGAACGTTCGCGATGAGGACAGCAGCGCCGACGGTCCACTCCGCATCTCGTTGCGTGTCGTCGACCCGAGCGGTTCACCGATCACTGGTGTCGAGCTCGCGTTCCTGGACGTCGCCATGAGGAATGTCCTGGGCGGACACGACGCGGCTAAGTCGACGTCGGACGAGCTCGGCCGCATCCGAGTGCGTACGTGGCCACGCGGCGGCGTCGCCCACCTTTCGAAGCATGGGTTCCTGTCGACGTCGTTGCCGGAGCCGGTCGGCACGCCGAACACCGGCGAAGTGCTCGTGACGATGGAGCCGTTGCTGATCGCGACGGTTTCCGGTCGCGTGATCGACCACGTCGGCAATCCCGTCGTTGGCGCGGTCGTCCAAGCGAACGGGATCGGCATCTCGATGGAGAAATTCGGCGCGCACGCATCCGCATTCGGGGATACGCCGGTCCGTACGTCCGAGACCGGCGAGTTCGTCATCGCGAGCGCGCCAGCGACGTTCGCATTGCGCGTCGTCGCCATGGGCGGCTTCGTCGGGAACTCCATCGTGATCCCTGCTCTCGTGCCGGGAGAGCACCGGCCCGGCGTCGAGATCCGATTGCCGAACAGTCGTGTGATGACGCTCTGGGTCGTGGATCGTGCGAGTGGGGCTCCCATCCAGAGCGCCTTCATTCGGCCGATCCGAACCCAGTGGGTGTCCGCGAACACGGGACGAACGTTCGCGACGTCATCGGAAGCGCGGACGGATGCGCAGGGTCGATGCGTCGTCCATGTCGTTCAAGACGAGCCCGTGACGGTCGAGATCCTCGGGGTCGAGGGCTACTCGCGCGTCGAAGTGGCACTGCCACCTCGCGTCGATGCACTCGAAGTCCGACTGTCGCGCGCGGAGCGAATCGAGTTCTCCGTCGCGGGACTCGCCGATCGCGGCGAACTGATCCAGTCGAGGCCTCGACCGACGCGAGGCACCGCGAATCGATTCTCTGGAGATGTCCTCATGAACCCCCGATCGCTGGTCACCATGACAGTGACGGGGTTGGACGCCGTCGCGGTGTCCGAGTCGTGCTCCATCGAGTGGAGGTCATACCCGGGGCAGGGGTTCGTGGCGACGAGCGTTGCTGGGCGCGTGCGTCTCGAGCTGTCGCACGACGGCA
>JAEUIB010000465.1 GCA_016795255.1 Planctomycetota bacterium | reverse complement strand
GTCGTCGTCGGGTTCGTGCTGCGCGTGCATCCGGTGCTCGTCGTCGTCGTCGCGGCGCTGACGGCCGGCGCCTGTGCCGGGATGTCGGTGATCGGGATGCTGGAGCTGATCGGCGACGCGTTCCTGAACGCGCGCTTCCTGTTGTTGTTCGCGCTGACGCTGCCGGTCATCGGATTGCTCGAGCGCCACGGTTTGCGCGAGCACGCGCAGCGCGTCGTGCTGCGGCTGCGCGGAGCGACCGCGAGTCGCTTGTTGATCGTCTACCTGTTCCTGCGGCAACTCGGCGCCGCGCTCGGACTGACGGGCCTCGGCGGCCACGCGCAGACGGTGCGGCCGCTGATCGCGCCGATGGCGAAGGCGGCCGCCGAGCGCTCGCACGGACCGTTGGCCGAGCCGGAGCACGAGCACGTGAAGGCGCTCGCGGCCGCGACCGACAACGTCGGACTGTTCTTCGGCGAGGACATCTTCGTCGCGTTCGGCGCGGTCCTGCTGATCCAGGGCTTCTGGCGCGACATGGGCATCGTCGTCGAGCCGATCACGATCGCGATGTGGGGCATTCCGACGGCGATCGCGGCGTTCGTGATCCACGCGTTCGTGATCACGCGCCTGCGCCGGAGGCTGAGTCGCGCCGCCGCCGACCGCGCCGACCGCGACGCTGGCGCCGACGAGGCTCCGCGATGATCGGCCTCGGTCCGGTGTACGCGGCGATCGGAGCGTTCCTGTTGTTCGCGGCCGCTCGCGTCGCGTGCGACGCCGCGAACCCGCGCCGCGTCACGTCGGCCGTGTTCTGGGCGGTGCTCGGCGCGTTGTTCGTCGCCGGCGACCGGTTGCCGAGATCCGTGGTCGGCGCGTGCGTGGTCGCGATCGCCGTCGTCGCCGGTTGCGGCGGCGTGCGCGCGGGCCGAGGCCCCGAATCCGACGGCGCGAAGCGCGACGCGTCCGCGAGCCGACTCGGCCATCGGTTGCTGGTGCCGGCGCTGCTGATCCCGGTGCTGACGATCGCGTTCCTGTTCGCGGCTCAGGCCGCGGCGAAGCGCGGTCACGTCCTCGTCGATCCGAAGCAGGTGACGCTGATCAGTCTCGCGTTCGCGTCCGCCATCGCGTTCGCGATCGCGTGCGCCGTCACGCGCGCGTCGCCGGTGCGCGGACTCGACGAGGGGCGCCACGTCCTCGGCTCGATCGGTTGGGCCGCGTTGCTGCCGTTGTTGCTGGCGATGCTCGGCACCGTGTTCGCGAAGACCGGGGTCGGCGCCGCGTTCTCCGACCTGTTGCTGCGCCACGTCGAACTCGACGATCGCACGATCGCGATCGTCGTCTACGGCGTGTCGATGGCGGCGCTGACCGCCGTGCTCGGCAATGCGTTCGCCGCGTTCCCGGTCATCGCGGCCGGCATCGGTGCACCGATCCTGGTCGCGAAGCTAGGAGCGGACCCGGCGGTCGTCGGTTCGCTCGGGATGCTGACGGGGTATTGCGGCACGCTGCTGTCGCCGATGGCCGCGAACTACAACGTCGTGCCGGCGGCGCTGCTCGAACTGAAGGATCCCCACGGAGTCATCAAGGCGCAGGCGCCGACGGGCCTCGTGCTGTTCGTCGTGAACCTCGTGCTGATGCGCTTGCTCGCGTTCGGGTGAGAGGCGAGTCGATCCCGGACGACGGCTCGCGGCGGGTCGTCGCTCACTCCTTCCCGATCCACCGGGCGCGGTGGCGGTCGCGGGAGGTGCCGATCGGGGACGGATCGATGTCGAGGTACGAGAACGTCTCGATGTCGTCGGTCGTCGCGCACGTGAAGTCGAGCAGCGTCGCGCCCGACTCGCCGGCGACGAAGCCGTGGATCCCGTCGCGCGTGCGGGTCAGCGACGTCGTGCGACCGGGCGTCAGCAGAGCCCGTTTCGTCTCACGCACGTCGAACTGCGTACCGTCGATCACCGTGCAGGGTGGTGCGTCGGCGCCGACCTCGTAGTGGCGCACTTCGCACTCGCCTTCGAGCGCGAGCGTGACGACGACTTGCGGCGGATGGTTGTGGGGGCGCAGCACGGCGCCGGGCTGCATCTGGAACTCGACCACGATGCAAGGCGAGGGGAACCACGAGGGCCCAGCGAGCAGTCCGGAGACCGGCATGCGGTCGCCGACGTCGAGGCGAGGCAGTTGATCCAACGGAATGCGCGCGATCCAAGCCGCCAATTGAGCGGCGTAGATCTCGTCGTGCGCGAGAGCGGCAGAACTCAATCGCCGCCCGGTCGAGCGCCAGTGCGCCGCGAACTCGTCGCGGGACAACTCCGAGAACACGTCGGCGCAGGGAGGCTCGACGTCGTCGTCGGCCTCGGCGCGGGCGATTCGAGCTCCGACGCAAGCAGCGCCGAGAGCCAGCGGGAGGAACAACGCCGAGCGCCGCACGATGCGAATGCCGGAGTCGGGGGAACAGTCGGAGTCGTGGAGAGACATCAAGGAATCCCGGGTGCGGCGACGGAAGCTACGTCGGTAGTCGGGTCAGCGTTTGGAGGAACGCGATTCCCGAGAAATCCCGACGATTCCCGAGGAACGGGAGAGCCCGAGGGACCGAGCGAGATCCGGACAAGATTGCCGGCGGCAAACGCGTCCGGATCCGCCCTTCCCCCGGCCCACCGAGCGGAGCGCGAGGTGGGGCGGACGACGTGAACGTGAACGGGACCATGGAAAACGGTGACGGCGGCGCGGGACCCGGAGGCACCGGAGGCAAGGGCGAAGGGGTGGAACGAGCCGCGCGGAGGATGGGGACTGTCCCCGCACCTGTCCCCACACGACGGGGACAGACGCGCCTCCGTCCCCGTCATCTACCGACGCCTTCAATCGAGTGAGTGGAGCGCGAAGCGCGACCCGAAGTTCTCCCTCGGGTTCAAGCTCGCGCGGCCTGAAAACCACTCCGTCGCCAAGGGACGTCGTGAACGGGCTCTGGCTGCGGCCGTTCAGCAGCCCGCCGCAGCTGTGGCGATCCGCTCTACACGTCTCGTCAGTATGTGACCCGGCGTTAGATCGACAGGGGTCGTACTCACGCCGTCGAGAAGCCACCCCTGCGGCTTTGAACGGCCGCAGCCAGAGCCCGTTCA
>JAEUIB010000798.1 GCA_016795255.1 Planctomycetota bacterium | reverse complement strand
TACTCACGAGACGTGTAGAGCGGATCGCCACAGCTGCGGCGGGCTGCTGAGCGGCCGCTCCGAGAGCCCGTTCACGACGTCCCTTGGCGACGGAGTGGTTTTCAGGGTGCGCGAGCTTGAACCCGAGGGAGAACTTCGGGTCGCGCTTCGCGCTCCATTCACTCGATTGAAGGCGTCGGTAGATGACGGGGACGGAGGCGCGTCTGTCCCCGTCATGTGACCGGACGCCGTTGCCGGCGGCAAACGCGTCCAGTTGATGTTGTGGCGGGCGAGGGAGTTACGGCACCCCCCGGACGAAGTTGCCGGCGGCTACTTCGTCCGGGGGGTGCGTTTGGCGCTGGCTTGGCTTCGAGCTTCGCTTGGACTCGTGGCTGCGCTCAGGTCGGTCTTGGCTTCGCCAGGTGGTTTCGCTTCGTCTGCAGGGTCTGCAGCTTGCGGCCTACCTGGTCCTTGTTGCGCTGCACTTCGTCGAGCAGGAGTCGGACCGACAGCATCTGATCGTCGACGCGGGCGCGGACGGGTTGATGCAGATCGGGCGAGAGGCTCGTCGTCTCGAGGACGCGGAGCAGTCGGTTGACCGCTCCGACGACGCGCATGACCGTCGCGGGTTCGTCGGCGTTCGCCGTTCGCAACATCGTGTCGACGTTGCGCAGCGCTCCGCTCAACGCGTCAGGCCAACGTACGGGTTTCGGCACCGGAGGCGAGGACGCCATCGAAGCCCTCCTTCAACGTACGCAGCACCGTCTCCGCGGCGGAGATCGCCTTCAGATCCGGTTGGGAACGGGGACGCAGGAGCTCGGTGAGCAGAAACTCGTAGAGCCCGGTCAGTCGGCGCGAGATGTCGCCGCCGTCGTCGTGGTCGAGCGCGCCCATCAGCTCGCCGATCAGCGCGCGGGCTCGCCACAGTTCCTTGCGGTGGGTCGTGTCGTCGCCCGCTTCGTGCGACTTGCGGGCGCGCTCGAGCGCGGTGATCGCGCCGGCGTAGACCCGACAGACCAGGCGCACTGGGGAGGACGTGAGGATCTCGTCGCGCTGGTAAGCGGCGGCGGGATTGGTGTTCGTGGTCGCCATGTTCAACCCTTGTTGATCGTGAAGCCCTGCGACGCCGCGGTGAACCCGGCCTGCTTGGCGTTGAGTTCGCCGATGATCGACTCGAGGGCCGCGAACTTGGACTCGAGCTGCGATTCGTACTGCTGGAGGCGGTCGGTCATCGAGTCGATGCGCTTCTCGATGTCCGTGATGGTCTTGCCGATGCCGTCGAGACGCGCGTCGACCGAGCCGTCGTTCTCGAGCGCGTCGTCGAGGACCTCGAACAGGCGCACGAAGAAGCCGTCGGGGCCGACGGTCAGCGTGCCCGCGGTCGCGCCGGCGGCGGTCGAGCGGACCTCGACTCCCTTGAACGCGCCGGTTCCCGTCAGGACCTGGCCGTCGCCGGTCGCGGCAACTCCGCCGATCGTGCCGGCGACGTTCGTGCCGAACGCCGAGAACCCGGCGGTGTCGATGCCCGACGACGTCAGCGACGCCGCGACGTTCGACGCGACCGTGAAGTTCGACTTGCTGCCGTACGCGTTCGCGACGAAGCGCAGCGAGCCGCCGTCGTCGCTGACCGTGATGCCGATGTCGGCGTCGTCGAGCGCGTCGTTCAGCTTCGTGATCGCGGTCGCGAGGTCGTCGCCGTTCTTCAGCCCGACGACGACGGACTTCGTGCCCATCGTGATCGTGATGTCCTCGTCCTGGAACAGGCCCGACGGACCGAACACGTTGCCGGCGGTCGATTCCGCCTTCGTCGCGCCCTGCGTGATCGTGACCGCGTACGCGCCGGACGCGACGTTGTCCGGGACCTTCAGCAGGCTGAGGCCCGTGCCGCTGATCTTGTCGCCCTTCGTCGTCAGCATCGCGACCATCTCGTCGAGGTGGTCGTCGACCGCGGTGTCGAACT
>JAEUIB010000427.1 GCA_016795255.1 Planctomycetota bacterium | reverse complement strand
ACCACCAACGCGGCGGGGCCGGGCTCGTGCATCGACGCACCGACGTCCAACGGCAGCCGCAGCACGATCGCCAGCGCGACGACGATCGCGGCCGACAGCGACGCGACGTCGACGTCCGGATTCGGCGTCCTGCCCCGCGCGGCCGCGCGGGACGCCGACGCGGCGCCGAGCGCTCCGCCGAGCAGCGCGAGGCTGACGATGAAGAAGCCGAGGTGGTACCAGAGGACCACCGAGAACACGCGCGGCAGGATCACCTGCAACGCGAGCACGGTGGCTGCGACGACGACGACCTGACTGGCGCGACGCATGGCGGAAGGATCAGGACCGCGCGAACGCGTCGCGAGACGGCATCAGCCGTCGCCCGACAATTGCTTCGGGCGCGGTGCGAACAGTGCGCCCTTGACGAAGTCCGCGTTCAGCAGCGCGATGTGCTCGACGCTGATGTCCTTCGGACACGCTTCGCCGCATTCGAAGTGGTTCGTGCAGTGGCCGAACGCTTCGTGGTCCATCTGCTCGACCATCGCGGTGACGCGCAGCGTCCGCTCGGGCTGGCCCTGCGGCAGGTGCGCGAGGTGCGAGATCTTCGCGGCGACGAACAGCATCGCGGCGCCGTTCGGGCACGCCGCGACGCACGCGCCGCAGCCGATGCAGGTCGCCGCGTCGAACGCCGTGTCGGCGTCGACCTTCGACACCGGCAAACAGTTCGCGTCCTGCGCCGAGCCGGTGTTCACCGACACGTAGCCGCCGGCCTGGATGATGCGGTCGAACGCGCCGCGGTCGACGCACAGATCCTTCAGCACCGGGAACGCCTTCGCGCGCCACGGCTCGATCGTGATCTCGTCGCCGTCGCGGAACTTGCGCATGTGCAACTGGCAGGTCGTCGTGCCCTTCTCGGGTCCGTGCGGCCGGCCGTTGATGACCATCGAGCACATGCCGCAGATGCCTTCGCGGCAGTCGTGGTCGAACGCGATCGGCTCTTTGCCCGCGGCGATCAGCGTCTCGTTCAGCACGTCGATCATCTCGAGGAACGACATGTCGGGCGACACGTCGCTCATGCGGTGCGTCTCGAACGCGCCTTTGTCGTGCGGTCCCTTCTGACGCCAGACGTGAAGCGTGAGGTTCATTACTTGTAACTCCGCGTCGCGAGATGGACGTGCTCGAACGCCAAGGCCTCTTTGTGCAGCTTCGGGGTCGTGTTGTCGCCCTGCCATTCCCAGACCGACGAATGGCAGAACTCGTCGTCGCGGCGCAGCGCTTCGCCCTCGGGAGTCCGGTACTCCTCGCGGAAGTGCCCACCGCACGATTCCTCGCGCGTCAGCGCGTCGGTGCACATCAGTTGCGCGAACTCGAGGAAGTCCTGCACCCGGCCGGCCTTCTCGAGGCTCTGGTTGAGGTCGGCACCGCTACCCGGCACGCGCAGGTTCTGGCCGAACTCGTCCTTCAGCGCGCGGATCTGCTCGATCGCTTCGTGCAGCCCGTCGCGGTTGCGCGCCATGCCGCACTTGTCCCACATGATGCGTCCGAGTTCCTGGTGGAACGAGTCCGGCGAGCGCGAGCCCTTGATCGACAGCAAGCCGTCGATGCGATCGCGCACCTGTCCCTCGACGCGCTCGAAGTCGGCGTGCTCGGTCCCGACGTTCGACTTGCCGACGCGGGCCAGATAGTCACCGACCGTGTACGGCGCGATGAAGTAGCCGTCGGCGAGACCCTGCATCAGCGCCGACGCGCCGAGGCGGTTCGCACCGTGGTCGGAGAAGTTCGCTTCGCCGAGCACGAACAACCCCGGGATCGTGCTCATCAGGTTGTAGTCGACCCACAGTCCGCCCATCGTGTAGTGGGGGGCCGGGTAGATGACCATCGGCGTCGCGTACGGATTCGAGCCGGTGATCTTCGAATACATGTGGAACAGGTTGCCGTACTTCGCGGCGACCGCGTCCTTGCCGAGGCGCTGGATCGCGTTCGCGAAGTCCAGGTAGACGCCGCGGCCACCCGGCCCGACGCCGAAACCGTCGTCGCACATGCGCTTCGCGGCGCGCGACGCGACGTCACGCGGCACGAGGTTGCCGAACGACGGGTAGATGCGTTCGAGGTAGTAGTCGCGCTCGGCCTCGGGGATCTGCTCCGGCTTGCGCGCGTCGCCGGCGTTCCTCGGCACCCACACGCGGCCGTCGTTGCGCAGCGACTCCGACATCAGCGTCGTCTTCGAGCTGTGGTCGCCGTGCGGCGGGATCCCGGTGGGGTGGATCTGCGTGAAGCACGGATTCGCGAAGCCGGCGCCGCGCCGCCACGCGCGAACGGTCGCGGTGACGTTGCAGCCCTTCGCGTTCGTCGACAGGTAGAAGACGTTCGAGTAGCCGCCGGTGGCGAGCAACACGACGTCGGCGGCGTGCCGCTCGATCTTGCCGGTGATCAAGTCGCGCGTGACGATGCCGCGCGTGCGGCCGTCGACGACCACGACGTCGAGCATCTCGGAGCGCGTGTGCATCGCGACGCGGCCGGCGTGGATCTGGCGCGCCAGCGCTTGGTACGCGCCGAGCAGCAGTTGCTGACCGGTCTGGCCGCGCGCGTAGAACGTGCGCGACACCTGCGCGCCGCCAAACGAACGGTTGTCGAGCAGTCCGCCGTAGTCCCGGGCGAACGGCACGCCCTGCGCGACGCACTGGTCGATGATGTTCACCGACAACTGGGCCAAGCGGTAGACGTTCGCTTCGCGCGCGCGGAAGTCGCCACCCTTCACGGTGTCGTAGAACAGCCGGTACACGCTGTCGCCGTCGTTCTGATAGTTCTTCGCGGCGTTGATGCCGCCTTGCGCGGCGATCGAGTGCGCGCGGCGCGGACTGTCCTGGAAGCAGAAACAGTCGACCGCGTAGCCGAGCTCGGCGAGGCTCGCCGCGGCGGACGCGCCGGCGAGACCGGAACCGACGACGATCACGCGGAACTTGCGCTTGTTCGCCGGGTTCACGAGCTTCATGTCGAAGCGGGCACGGTCCCACTTCTCGTCGATCGGACCTTCGGGGATGCGGGCGTCGAGCTTCATGGCAGCCTCGTCACTTCACGATGCCGAGCAGCACGGCTGCCGGGATCGACACGTAACCCACGAACACCAGCAATGCGATCGCCGGACCGACGTACGTCTTCACGCCTTCGAACGACGGGCCGCGGACACCGAGCGTCTGCAGCAAGCTGCTCGCTCCGTGCGACAGGTGCATCGCGAGCACCGCCTGGGCGACGACGTAGACGATCGCGATCAGCGGCTGCTGAAAGCCCGCGACGACCATGCCGTAGACGTCGTGCCGCGCGACGCCGTCGACCATCTCCGTCAACTGATAGGCGCTCGGCGCGACCCATCCCCACGTGAAGTG
>JAEUIB010000281.1 GCA_016795255.1 Planctomycetota bacterium | reverse complement strand
CGAGCGGTTCCACGTCGGCACGCCCGTCGTGCTCTGGACCGATCCCGGCGGTTACGACGCCTATCGCGTCGAGCCACGCTTCCCGCACGCGCTGACCGACGACGCGCGTGCGAACTGGAAGGTCGAAGCGCACTACCACTCGATGCGCCGCCACATCCCCGCCGCCGAGCAGGAGCGCATCCGGCGCGACGGCTTGCACGTCGCCGACCTCGCGCGGCACGTCGACCTGTTCGTCCTGCACTACGACGTCTGCGGCACGTCGCGCCGTTGCTTCCAAGTGCTGCAGGACGAGCGCCATCTGTCGGTGCACTTCCTGCTGGACGTCGACGGCACGATCTACCAGACGCTCGATCTGAAGGAGCGCGCGTGGCACGCGGCCGACGCGAACGACCGCTCGATCGGGATCGAGATCGCGCAGATCGGCGCCTATCCGCAAGCGGACCACGAAGCGCTGCGCAAGGCGTACGCGTCCGACGCGAACGGGCCGTTCGTCGCGTTCGACCGCGAACCCGGCGAGCTCGGCATCCGCACGCCGAACTTCGTCGCGCGGCCGGCCCGTGCCGACCTCGTGTCCGGCGCGATCCACGGCGTCCCGTTGTGGCAGTACGACTTCACGCCGGAGCAGTACGCGGCTCTCGGCAAGCTGACCGCCGCTCTGCATCGGATCCTGCCGCGGATGGAGCTCGAGGCGCCTCGCGATGCATCGGGCTCGGTCCTGTCGCGCGCGATGACGCCGGACGAGTTCGCCGCGTTCTCCGGCGTGATCGGTCATTTCCACGTGACGACGGCGAAGTCCGATCCGGGACCCGCGTTCGACTGGGATCGACTGTTCGCGGAAGCTCGCGCTGCGTCCGTCGATCCCTGAACGGATCCGGCATTCGCCGGGAAACTTCTCTCACGTTCTCGACCTTGAAACGCCGCGAGCGGGGAGCGCAGAAGCACGTCGCGGGGGCATTCAGCGAAGCGCCACGCCGATCCGATCCACAACCATCGGGTTGATCGGAGAGGGCGATGCTCGGGGTGTCGTGGTCTCCCTCGCTGGGTGACGCGTCGTGCGTGACGCTGATCTGCAGCGCGTTCGCCGTTTGGGTCTTCGCACTGCGACGCACGCTGCGGCGCCGTCATGACGTCGTCGTCGCGGCTCTCGCGGTCGGTGCGGTGACCGTGATCGGCCTGCACGTCGCTTCACTCGCCGAGCGCGACGAAGCCGCGCGGCGATTCACGATGCTGACCGCGTTCGCGGAGACGTATGCGCTGGACTTCGAAGACGCGGGGCACGGACGTCTGCCGGCGATCGTCGATCCGAACGATCCGACGTACCTCGCACTGATCGAGATCCAGAAGCGGTGGCTCGCGAAGAACTCGCTGATCGCCGACGTCTACACCTTTCGCAAACGCGCCGACGGATCCATCGTGCTGGTCGTCGACTCCGAGACCGACTACGACGGCGACGGCGCGTACGTCGGCGATCGCGAGCGACGCACGACACCCGGGGAAGCGTATTCCAGCGTCGATCCGGCGCTGACGGCCGCGTTCGACGGCAGGACGTCGATCACGCCGGAGCCCGTGACCGATCGCTGGGGCACGTGGTACTCGGTGTTCGTCCCGATGGTCGACGCGAACGGTGCGATCGAAGCCGTCCTCGGCATCGACACCAGCGCGGCGGAGTTCGATGCCAGCGTCGCGGGCATGCGGACGGCTCGCATCGGCGCGTTGCTGGCCGTGCTCGTGGGCTTGTTCGCGGCGTTCAGCGTGATCGGGCTGCTGCGGGCGCGACTCGACGAACGCGAGGCCTTCGAGGCGAGCCTCGACGAGGCCCGCCGAACGGCGGAGACGGCGAGCCGCGCGAAATCGGCGTTCCTGACCAACATGAGCCACGAACTGCGCACGCCGATGAACGGCATCGTCGGCATGGCGACGCTGCTGCTCGACGCGCCGATGCTCGGCGAGCATCGCGGTCACCTCGAGACGATCCGCGGCTCGGGCGAGCAATTGCTGACGCTGCTGCAGGACATGATCGATCTCGCGGCGATCGAGGGCGGCAAGTTCGACCCGGCGATCGGGCCGTTCGATCCGACCGCCAGCGTCAAGACGATCCTCGCGCTGTTCCACACCGACTGCATCGACCGCGGCCTCGACCTGCGCGTGGACGTCGGCGACGGAGTGCC
>JAEUIB010000255.1 GCA_016795255.1 Planctomycetota bacterium | reverse complement strand
AGTACATCACCCGGGGCGAGATCGACAGGGGTCGCGAATCACGCCGTCGAGAAGCCACCCCTGCGGCTTTGAGCGGCCGCTCCGAGAGCCCGTTCACGACGTCCCTTCGCGGCAGATTCACGCGCGACTCAAGGGCGCGGGGGATTCCAAAGGGGGGCCTCGCTCGTTTGTGAGGCCCCCCTTTGGTCGTGGGGGCGCCAGCGGGGGGAACAGGGGGGGGGGGGGGGGCGCCCCCCCCCCCCCCCCAACGCCGAGCCCGGGGGTGGGGCCCCCGGCCCCCCCCCGCCTCGCGTCGACGCCCGAGCAGGCGTAGGGCCCAGCGGCCCGAGCGATCAGCGTGCTGTTTCTAGGCGGCGCCCCGCGAACTCCCAGTTCGCGACCGTCCAGAAGGCGTCGACGTAGTCGGCTCGTTTGTTCTGGTAGCGCAAGTAGTACGCGTGCTCCCAGACGTCGCAGACGAGCAGCGGGATCGCTCCGACGACGGCCATCTGTTGATGGCTTTCGGCCGCGAGCACGACGCAGCGGTCGGTCAGCGGTTCGTACGCGAGGATGCCCCAGCCCGAGGCCTCCGCGTTCTTCGCCGCCGCCGCGAACTGCTTGCGGAACGCGTCGACCGAGCCGAACGAGCGTTCGAGTTCCTTCGCCAACTCCGCGCCCGGTTCGCCGCCGCCCTTCGGCGACATCGAATCCCAGTACAGCGCGTGCAGGATGTGCCCCGAGCCGTGGAACGCGACCGCGCGCGTGAGGTCCTTGATGCGACCGAAGTCGCTCTTCGTCCGCGCCTCGGCGAGGCCCGCGAGCGCGTCGTTCAAACCCTTCACGTATCCCGCGTGGTGCTTGTCGTGGTGCAGTTCGAGGATCTCCGCCGACAAGTAGCCGTCGAGCGCGTCGTTCGCGTACGGCAGCGGCGCCAGCTTGATCTCGGGCGGCGCCGCGCGCGTCGCGCCCTCTTCGCTCGCCGTCGCGTTCGCGCCGAGCGCGGCCAGCGTCGCCGGCACGACCATCGCCGCCGACAACGCCTTCAGCGCGGCGCGTCGATCGAGTTCGGTCTCGCCGCGGTCGAGAGTCTGCTCTGGTTGCGTCGTCATGATTTTCTCCGTGTTCGCGATGACCTCGCGAGGGATGCGGCCGAGAGCCGTATCCTAGCCCGCCACTCCCAGCCGAATCCTGACGACGAGCGAGCCGGATGACCGCGAAGCGTTCGATCTACATCACGACGCCGATCTACTACGTGAACGACACGCCGCACATCGGCCACGCGTACACGACCCTCGCGTGCGACGCGCTCGCGCGCTTCCATCGCCTCGACGGCCACGACGTGCTGTTCCTGACCGGCACCGACGAACACGGACAGAAGGTCGAGAAGTCGGCGGCGAAGGCCGGCCTCGCGCCGCTCGCGTTCTGCGACAAGGTCTCGGCGAACTTCCGCGAACTCACGCGCGCGATGAAGTTCTCGAACGACGACTTCATCCGCACGACCGAAGAGCGCCACGTCCGCTCGGTGTCGGCGCTGTGGAACAAGCTCGTCGAGCGCGGCGCGATCTACCTCGGCAGCTACGCCGGCTGGTACGCGGTCCGCGACGAGGCGTTCTACGCCGAGGACGAAACCACCGTGAACGAGGCCGGCCAACGCGTCGGCCCCACCGGCGCACCGGTCGAGTGGGTCGAGGAGCCGAGCTACTTCTTCAAGCTCTCCGCGTTCCAGGACCGCCTGCTCGAGCTGTACGCGAAGCACCCCGAGTTCGTGCGTCCCGAGACGCGCTACAACGAGGTCGTCAGCTTCGTGAAGAGCGGGCTGCGCGACCTGTCGGTGTCGCGCACGTCGTTCACGTGGGGCATCCCGGTGCCCGGCGATCCGAAGCACATCATGTACGTGTGGCTGGACGCGCTGACGAACTACGTGTCGGCGCTCGGCTACCCGGACACGCAGAACGAGCGGTTCCGCAAGTTCTGGCCGGCCACCGTGCAATTGATGGGCAAGGACATCCTGCGCTTCCACGCGGTCTACTGGCCGGCGTTCCTGATGGCCGCGGACATCGAAGTGCCGCGCCAGATCTTCGCGCACGGCTGGTGGACGCGCGAAGGGCAGAAGATCAGCAAGTCGCTCGGCAACGTGATCGATCCGTTCGAGCTGGTCACGAAGTACGGACTCGACGCGGTGCGCTACTTCCTGCTGCGCGAAGTGCCGCTCGGTCAGGACGGCGACTTCTCGCACCAAGCGATGGTGCTGCGCATGAACGCCGATCTCGCGAACGCGTTCGGCAACCTCGCGCAACGCACGCTGTCGTTGATCCAGAAGAACGCCGGCGCCGTGGTCCCGACGCCGGGTGCTCTGAACGCCGACGACGAAGCGCTGCTCGCGAGCGCGCGAGGCCTGCTCGGCGCGATGCGGACGTCGATCGACGCCTGCGCTCCGCACGCGGCGCTGACGCAGTTCATGGCGGTCGTCTACGACGCGAACAAATACGTCGACGTGCAAGCGCCGTGGGCGCTGGCGAAGACCGATCCGCCGCGCGGACTCACGGTGCTGTACGTGCTGGCCGAAGTCGTGCGCCACCTCGCGATCCTGGCGCAGCCGTTCATGCCGGACGCGGGCGCGAAGATGCTCGATCAGTTGGCGATCGCATCCGACGCACGCGACTTCACGCGTCTAGCACCGGAGCACGCGATGCGTCCGGGGATCGCGCTGAACAAGCCCGAGGGCGTCTTCCCGCGCTACGTCGATCCAGCAACTCCGCCACGCAAGTAAGCGCAAGGCGAGTTCTCGCAACCGCAAGCACCACCCGAATCCCACCCCCAGTCGCGAGCAAAGCTCGCGGTACGAAAAGCGAAGCGCCCCGCGCAGTCCCGTGCAGTCCCGTGCAGTCCCGCGCAATCCCGTGCAGTCCCGTGCAGTCCCGCGCAGTCCCATCCCATTCACGAATGCAGCGCCTTCGCGACGACCTCGTTCACCTCACCACGCGTGAGCTTCTCCCTCCCCTGCTCGAGCGCAGCGACCGTGGCCCAAGCGAGCGCCAGCGGGATCGCGCAGAACTCGCGAATCGGCCCTTTCGGTAGCGCGGCGGTATAGCGGTCCGCGATCGTCAAGTGCCGGCGCGCGTACGCCCACATCTGCGCGTCGGTCCAGCCGCGGGGATAGAAGTCGACGCCGTGCGCGAAGTCGTCGGCTCGATTGCGCGCGATGTTGACGGCTTGGAGTCCGCGACCGAAGCCGATCGCGTCGCCGCGATGCGTCGTCGTGCCGTCGTGCCACGCCCACAGATCGCACAGCAGGATGCCGACGGCGCCGGCGACGCCGTAGGTGTAGCGGTCGAGGTCCTGCTCGGAACGGACGTCGAAGCCGACCTCGGCCCAGTACCCCATGCGGTCGGCCATCGACGCGATCGCGTCCCACACGCGCGCCTGGATCGACGCCGGCGCCAGCAGCGCCCATTCGTGCAGGCGCAGCGTGACTTCGGGCAGTTCCGCCGCGTGCTCGCCGAACGCCGCGACGAACGACTCCAGCGAGCCTTCGCTGGCGGCGCCTTGCAGGTGCAGGCTCACGTCGGCGAGCAGCCGGCCCTTGACGTGCGGTTGCAGGCGCGGGTGATCCTCGATCTCGTCGATCGCGCGCATGCACAGGTACGCCGACGCGACCGCCAAGCGCAGCGGGTCGGGAAGCCGCTGGATCGGCACGAAGAACGTGCGGCTCGTCTGTTCGAGAACTCGGAACGCGTCCTGCATGGTGCGCCGATCAGGGCCGAAGCGGGGCCGGGAGTCTAGCAGCCTGTTGAAGAAGTCCTGCCGAGCAGTCGGGCGAGCGAGAACGAGCAGGGCGAGGCGCGCCGACGAGGTGTATCGACGGAGAGATACGGCGAGGAGGCGGAACGAAGCCATGCTCGTTCGCAGCCGGCCGAGTGCCGGCAGACTTTTTCAGCAGGCTGCTAGCAGCCCGTCCACCAAGTCCGCCGGCGCTCGCCCGGGAGCCCGGCTACTTCAGCGCCGGGCGCAGCGAGACTCCGTTCAGGCCGGTCACGGGCACGTTCACGTCGACCGGGGCGAGGTCGGCTTCCGTGCCGAGCACGAACACGTCGTAGGCGCCGGGCGCGACGTCGGCGATCTCGAACGAGCGCGACGTCGGGTCGACGAAGCCGAACGAGCCGAGCCCGATCCCGCCGTCCTCGTCGTCCTTCGCGCCCTTCTTCACCAAGCGCACGAACAAGTACGGCGCGGTCACGCCGCTCGGCAACTCGACGGTGCCGGACACCGTGACCGCCGACAACAGCTCGATCGACAACGGCGTCGCCGCTCCGCGACCGGGCACGTGGATCGGCCCGACGTCGGTCGTCGCGTAGCCGCCGTGCTGGACGCGCACGAGGTAGTCGCCTTGCGGCACGTCCTGGAACGCGAACGTGCCGTCCTGCTCGGTCGCTGCCGGGATCGTCGCGTCGCCGCCCATCAGCGAGACGTTCGCGAATCCGATCGCATCGCCGTTGCTCGCCGCGCGGACGCGGCCGGACAGCGAGCCGGTCTCGATGACGAGTTGGACCTCGCGCGTCTCCCCTTGCGTCAACTGCAGCGGGAGCACGGCGAACGCGGCGGACGCATTGGTCCCCGAACGAGCCGTGATCGTCGCGTCGCCGGCCGGCACCGCAGCGAGGTCGAACCGCCCCTGCACGTCCGTCCGCGCCTGATCGCCGCCTCCGCGTGAACCGCGAGCCTCGACGAGCATCTCGGCGCGCGGCGCACCGTTCACCAGCACGACGCCACGCACGCGAGCGGTCTTGCCCGTGTACGCCGCGCGCTTCGTGTCGAGGTCGACCCACGTCTCTTCGCCTTCACGGATCACGACCTCGACCTCCGGCGGTCCGGCGTCGAAGCCCGAATTGCCGCCGACGTTCACGCGCACGCCGCCGCCATCGGCGTCGTCGTCGTCCGACTCCGCGGTATTGACCCGCGTCGTCGTCGTCATGCCGATCATCGGCCCGCCCATGCCGGACCCGCCCATCCCGGACAGCGGCTTCTCGGTCGCGACGACCTTGTGCGGCCCGGCTTCGAGGTGCGTGATCGTGAAGTCGCCGTGCTCGTCGGTCAGCGTCAGTCGCGGCAGGATCGTCGCGTCGTCGCTGGACGGGAACGCGACGACCATGTGCGCCTTCGTGATCGGCTCGCCGTTCTGCGTGACGTGTCCGCGCAGCGTGCCGCCGGCCTTCAGGCGCACTTCGACCGGCGGACCCGGCACCGCCA
>JAEUIB010000250.1 GCA_016795255.1 Planctomycetota bacterium | reverse complement strand
CGAGCGTCGAGCGACTGGCCCGGGCGGATTGATTCAGGCCTCCACGAACGATCGCGCGGGCGCGGATTCGAGTCCGAGCCCGCGAACGAGCCGATCCGGCGATCCATCCGGCGTCAGCGGTCGATTGATTCACGCTCTGTGAGAGGCCGCGTCGCGCGATCGACGCTTGCATTCCCTCGTGACCCGTTCGCCAGCACTGGAATCAGGGCTGGAATCCGAACTGGGATCAGAGCTGGGATCAGAACTGGAAGTAGATGAACGCGGTCTGCGACGACATCGTCAGGAACAGGACGCCGGCGAGCGCTCCGAGCAGGATGCCGATCACGAGCAACGGCAATCGTCCCCACCACCGCGCGCAGCTGGCCTCGAGGTCGAACGGTTCGAAGTGCGCGAAGATCGCGATCGCGAACGCGATCCATGCCCACGGCGCGACGCCACCCAGCGAATGCTGTCCGAACGTCGTCAGCATCTCCGCGAAGTGGTCGACGCCGTTCGCGCGCAGCAGCAACTGCGACAACACGAAGAAGTGGTACGTCAGCGTCCACGCGATCGCGCGACGCAACCACGTCGTCGCGAACGGGGCGCCGCCGCGAGCACGTTCGAGCAGCCGCTCGGTGCTCATGCCGATCGCCTGCAGCACGCCGAGCGCGAGGCACAACGTGTTGCCGCCGTGCCACAGCCCCATCAGCACCATCGTCACGAAGTAGTTGAAGACGATCCGCGGCTCGGAGCAGCGCGTGCCGCCGAGCGGGTACCACAGGTAATCGCGGATCCAGCTCGACAGCGAGATGTGCCAACGGCGCCAGAACTCGCGGACGCCGAGGGACCGGTACGGAGTCGCGAAGTTCTCCTTCAACTCGAAGCCGAACAGCTTCGCGGTCCCGATCGCGATGTCCGAGTACCCGGAGAAGTCGCAATAGATCTGGAAGGTGAACGCGTAGCACGCGACGAGATGCGCGAGCGGCGTGTACGCGCCGGGTGACCCCAGCACCGGATCGACGATCGAGCGACCGAGGACGTCCGCGATCAGCGCCTTCTTCGCGAGGCCGACCGCGATGCGCCACAGGGCCTGCTTGATCTCGGCGTGCGTGACCGTCGGCCGACGACCGATCTGTGGCAGGAAGTCCACCGCGCGCACGATCGGCCCGGCGACCAACTGCGGGAAGAACGCGACGAAGAACGCGAAGTCGTCGAGGCGCCGCTCCGCGGGCAACTGCCGGCGGAACACGTCGATCGTGTAGGACAACGTCTGGAACGTGTAGAAGCTGATGCCGACCGGAACCGCACCGCTCCACGCGAACCGCACGACGCTGGCGTCCACGCCGCACGCGTGCAGCAGCGGGTCGATCACCGTCGTCGCGAGCCAGTGCGTGTACTTGAAGTACCCGAGCATCGCGAGGTTGCCGGCGATGCTGCACACCAGTGCGATCTTGCGTCGCCGTTCGTCGCGCGCGGCGTCGATGATGCGTCCCATGCCGTAGTCGAGGACGCACGACGCGATCAGCAGCCAGACGAACCAGCCGGTGCCCCAGCCGTAGAACACGAGGCTCGCCGCCAACGTGATCCACGTTCGCAGCGTGCGCCGATCGCGCAGCAGCCAGAACAGCAGCAGCGCGGCGACCAGCAGGACGCCGAACTCCGCGGAATGGAAGACCACGACACCACCTGCGACGGACCGCGGCGCGGCCCGTCCATGCGATCCAGCTCGATCGCGTCTCTCCTCCACGTGACGGTGCCAGCGCCACGTTTCCGGCTCCACGCCGGAGTTCCAGTTCTCTGCCTCGGTCTCTCTGTCTCTCTGACTCTGTCTCTCTCTTCACGTCTCGAGTCCCGCGCCGACGGAACCCGGACGTCGCCGAATCAACGTCTGGGGGCTTTCGCCCGTGCCTTGCTCATCGCGGGCAGCAGCCCGCTCTTCTCGAATTGCTGCGCCAACTCGATCGCGAACAGTTGGTTGCCGATCGGACTGAGGTGCTCCCAGTCCGTTCCGTCGTCCGCGAAGTACTTCAGCCGATCACCGCTGATCCGCTCCTGCAGACCGAGCATCGACCAGCTCGTGACGCCGATGCGCTGCAAGCGCGCGCGCAGCGCCTCGATCGGTTGTTGCCGCGACGTGCCCGCTTTCGGCCCGCGGCCGTTGACGTGCGTATCGACGAAGCGCGCCCAGGCGACGTCGTTCGTGCCGGGATGGTCGTGCAGGACGACCGCGACGAAGCGCGAGCGCTTGTGCGCCACGGCGCGATTCAGTTCTTCGATCGCGCGGAACGCTCGATCGACGAAGTACGACGCGTCGTTCCGCAGCTCCGCGTCGCCGGTGTAGACGAAACCGCCCCGGAACTCGCCGATCCCGCCGTCCAGCTCTCCGACGACGCGCCGATAGTGCGCGTACAGTCCGCTGTGCTTCGACAGCCAGACGTGCGCCGTCGCAGCGTCCTTCAAGCAAGCGCGCGGCACGCTTCGGACGATGTCGCGCGGAACGAGTTGGCCGTCGACCAATTCGTTCGCGTACGTCGACGACGCGTCGACCAAGCAACGGCCGCCCGGGGTGATGAGCAGCATCACCAAGTCGGGCTCGACGACCTCGATCAGCCGAAGGCCGTGCTGGCACGCTTGGACGGTCGAGAATCCGCCGACGCCGCCGTTCAGCACGCGGACGCCTTCCTTCGCGCGTGGGCCGAGCTGCGCCTGCAGGTACGCCTGCCACGTCTCTTCGTCCTTCGGTCCGAAGTCGCGCGCGCCGAACACGCGCGAGTCGCCGAGGGTCAGGATGCGGAGTTCGCGCTTGTCCGCATCCCGCGGCAGCCCCGGGTTGCGCATGCCGTACGAGTCCGTGGACAGCCACTCGTCCCGGAAGTTCGACGCGTTGCGCCACAGCGTGCGTTCGTCGTGGACATGCAATGCGTCGCCCTGCTCATCCGGTCCCCCGACGACCTCGAGAGCCATCTCGAGCCCGATCAGTCCCAGCACCATGCCGAGGACGAGCACACACACGACGCGCGGCATGCGCGGTTCCGCGGGCGAGGCCGATGCCGAATCGGACTCCACCATCGCCGTGACTCCCTGCATCAGCAGGTTCTCTACTCCGGGCGCGAACGGTAGCAGCACGGACGCGACGATGCACGCGATCGCACGCCACCATCGTGGAGTCGTCGGCCCGAGCCCGGATCGGGCCCGTTCGACAGCCCGTCACTCCGTCACCGAGCTCCGTCACCGACGTGCCCGGACGGACAGGTCGTTCAGCCGCCCTCGCCGAGGAACACGGCGATCGGCAACGGCCACGGGCCGGACGGTCGGAACTCGAGCGTCCTCGTCGCGCCACGCTTCCGCACCGTCGCGGACTCGCCGCACAGCACTTCGCGCCAGCGCTCGATCGAGGGGACGTCGGACGACAGGCCGACCGCGATCGCCTTCCCTGCTGCACCGGGTTCGGTGCCGGGATCGATGCACGTCCGGGCGACCAACGTCTGCGTCGGAGACACCCGCGCGAACGCGAGATCCCGCACGCCGGTCGCGTCCTTGCGGCTCGAGCATTTCAGGCGGACGTAGCGGCTGCGCTCGAACACGGCCGCCGCGGACTTGCGCAGGGTCAACAGATCCTTGATCAGCGCGAGCTTCACGCGCCCGTCCCGCCACGCCCCCCACGACGCGGTCCAATCGGCGACCGAACGCGGCCCCGCCCCCAACGCGTCCAACGCACGCGCGCGGCGACCGAAGTCGACCGGCCTCCGGTTGTCCGGGTCGCCGAGGCTGAAGTCGAAGAACTCCTGGCCCTGGTAGAGGTCCGGCACGCCGGGACACAGGGCCCGCAACGCCACTTGCAACAGCGACCACTGCGCGCCGCGGAGTGCGATGCGCTCGGCGAACTCTTCGAGCGAGGCGCGGAACTCCGTCGCGGCGGCCGGATGCAAGATGCCGTCGATGAACGCACGCACCGCCTCTTCGAAGTCCAGGTCGGGCTCGATCCAGTTCGTCCGCAGGCGCGCCTCGCGCGCGACCTTGCGCGTGTGCGCGACCAAACGGTTCGCGAACGCGTCGACGTCCCCCTCGCGCAGTGGCCATGCGGCGACCATCGTCTGGTAGATCAGCCACTCGAGCGCTCCGTCCGGCGCGAAGCGACCGCCGACTTTGCGCGCGAAGCGTCGGTTCTGCGTCCGCCACGTGCGCGCCAGGCGCTCGAACTCGGCGCCGGATTCGAGCACGGCGAGCAAGCGGGCACGGACGTCCTCGCTGCGCCGCGTGTCGTGCGTCGATGTGGTGTTCAGCGTCGACGGCGACGACTCGGCTCGCGCCGCCATGGCGTCGTGGAAACCCTTCACGCCGTCCTTCGCGCCGCCCTTCGCTTCGAACGTCGTGGGATCGCCGCCCGGTTCGTTGAAGCCGAGCCATTGGGTCTCGCGATCGAGGCGGATCTCCTCGTGCTCGCGGACGTGCAGCAACAGGCACAGCGATTGCCAGCGCGCGACGAACTCGCCGTCGTGCGCTTCCGTCAAGTAGCGCGCGGCGACCTCCGACAGTTCACCGTCCTCGTCGGCGACGCTCCGCGCGACGAAGCACGCGTCGTCGAGTGCCGCGATGTCCGACTCCGACGGCGTCCCGCTGCCGAGGAACGTGCGCCCGACCGACAGTCCCGCGGTCAGCAGCTCGAACGAGGTGCGCACGTCGGCGCGATCCCGCGTCGACGGCCGTCGACGCCCGCGCGCGTACTCGAACTCGCTGAAGAACACGTCGACGACCCGCTCGACGTACGGCGCGAACGGACCACGCAGCAAGCTCAGCCGTTCGCTGAACCGGTCGCGCATCCGCGTGCCCGCGAACTTCGCGAACGCGGCGTCGAGGCGACCGTGCTCGAGCTTCGACGCGAACGTGCGCATGAACGCGTTCAGGAAGTCGTAGCCGGTCGTGCCGTCGACGTCGAAGCCCGCGGGCAGCGGTTTGCCGGGCTCGTTCATCGTCTCCGCGAGGATCCACGCGTCGCGTCGGCCACGTCGATTGCATTCGAGCCGCAGGCGTTGCAGGTACTCGGCAGGGTCGCGCAAACCGTCGACGTGATCGATGCGCAGTCCGTCGACGGCGCCGCGCCCGATCTGCTCCAGCGCCAACTCGTGCGTCCAGCGGAAGACTTCGGGCTCGTCGACGCGAACGGCGATCAACTCGTTGATCTCGAGGTACCGCCGCCAATTGAGGCGCGTCGAGTCGGTGTGCCAATCGACGAGCGCGTAGCCCTGCTCGTCGAGGATCGCTCGCAGTAGCTCGATCCCGACTCGCTTCTCGCCGCCGTTGACGAC
>JAEUIB010000183.1 GCA_016795255.1 Planctomycetota bacterium | reverse complement strand
CGAACTGGCCGCCGAGGACCCGGGCGGATACCTGCATCAAGTCCAGGTCCACGCCGGCAAGGGCCATTGGATGGACCGCGAGGAGCGCGTCGCATTGCCGTGGATGGCGTCGCACACGCGCGATGCGCGTCCGTCGCGCATCGTGTGGGAGCAGGACGACGTCCTTCACGATCGTTCATATTGGCTCGCGGTGGATCGTCCCGATCCGAAGGGACGCGTGATCGCGACGCGGGCCGGGCAGACGATCACGATTGAACTCGCGCGATCGACCGCCGCGCTGCGCGTGCTGCTCGACGACACGATGGTCGATCTCGATCAGGACGTGATCGTCGTGCGCGAGGATCGCGAAGTGCATCGCGGTCCGGTGCGACGCACGATCGCGTTGCTGGCGCGGACGCTCGCCGAGCGCGGCGATCCGCGAGCGACGTTCTGCGCGGAAGTGCTGACCCAGCCGGAGTGATGGCGCGATGACGACGTCCGGAGCACGCCACGATCCGGTCGAAGACTTGCTCGCCGAGATCCTCGAACAGCCGCCCGCGTCGCAGCGCGCAGCGCTCGACGCAGCCTGCGTCCGCGCGCCCGAACACGCGCGAGCGTTGCGCGAACGCTTCGACGCGCTGGTCCGCGCCGGGCTCGCGAGTCCGCCGAGCGAAGCGTTCCCCGAACGGCTCGGAGACTTCCGGCTGCTCGATCGCATCGGCGGCGGCGGCATGGGCGTGGTGTTCCTCGCCGAGCAGATCTCGCTGCGCCGCAAGGTCGCACTGAAGGTCATCCGCCCCGAGCACCTGTTCTTCGAAGGCGCGCGAGCTCGCTTCCAGCGCGAGATCGAAGCGGTCGCGCGCTTGCAGCATCCCGGCATCGTGCCGGTCCATACCGTCGGCGAAGACGCGCACGTGCCGTACTTCGCGATGGAGCACGTGCACGGCAAGACGCTCGCGCAGATCGTCGCGGCCGTGAAGGACCGCGATCCGGCGTCGCTGTCGGGCCGCGATCTCGCCGCGCTCGTGGCGCCCGACGCCGACGGTGGCGCGGACCCGATGTTTTCCGGCTCGTGGACGCACGCGATGTTCCGCATCGTCGCGCAAGTCGCGGACGCGCTCGCGCACGCGCACGAACGCGGCGTCGTGCATCGCGACGTCAAACCGTCGAACGTGATCCTCGATGCGGACGGGCGCGCGCGGCTGCTCGACTTCGGGATCGCCGGCCTCGGCAGCGACGCGACCGGCGGCGAGCGCCTGACGCGCTCCGGTGCATGCATCGGTTCGCTGCCGTATCTGTCGCCCGAGCAGGTCCACGGCGAAGCCCGCCCGGACGATCCCCGCGTCGACGTCTACGCGCTCGGCGTCACGCTGTACGAACTGCTGACGTTGCGCCTGCCGTTCTCCGCGGACTCGGTCGAAGCGCTGCAGCGCGCGATCGTGCTGGCGCAGCCGGAACCGCTGCGTTCTCGCAATCCGTCCGTGTCGTGGGAAGCGGCGACGGTCTGCCTGACCGCGATGGAGCAGGACGCGGAGCGCCGCTACGCGAGCGCCGCAGCGGTCGCCGCCGACGTGCGCAACGTGCTCGAGTTGCGCCCAATCGCCGCGAAGCGGCCGTCGGCGGCGCTGCGCACGCGGCGCTGGATCCAACGCCACCCGACGTGGACCGCGATCGTCGTCGCGGCGTTCCTGCTGTGCGTCGTCGGCCCGTGGATCGCGTGGACGCGCATCCGCAAGGAGCGCGACGTCGCACAGCGCGAGGCACGCATCGCGCGCGGCGTCTCGGAGTTCTTCGTCACGGCCGTGAAGAGCGCGGACCCGGCGCGCGTCGGCGACGGCTCGCTGACGATGCGCGAGTTCCTGACGCGCGTGCGCGAGGAGTTGCCGCGCTTCTCGGCCGACGTCGCGACGCGCGGCGCGCTGCTGCATCACATGGGCGAAGTGACGTTGAACCTCGGTGATCCGAACGGCGCCGTCGACCTGCTCGGCCGCGCCGTCGACGACGCGATCGCGAGTGGCGACGACGCGGTGGGCATCGCGTCCACGCGCTTGCTGCTCGCGCAGGCGCACCTCGCGCTCGGCGCCGCGGACGCCGCGCTGCCGATCGCGCAGGACGCGATCGCGACGTTCGAACGCGAGCTCGGGCCGGACCACCGTCACGTCGCCGTCGGTCTCGGGACGGTCGCCGGCGCGTTGTTCGTTGCCGGCCAGCTCGGCGATGCCGAACCGCAGTTGCGCCGCGCGATCGACACGCTGCGCCGCGGGCTCGCGAACGCGCCGACGGACTTCGCCGGCACCGACGAAACGCTGTACGCCGATCTCGGCATGCTCGCGCTGGTGCTGCAGTACACGAACCG
>JAEUIB010000169.1 GCA_016795255.1 Planctomycetota bacterium | reverse complement strand
ATCCCGTTTCCGCTCCGTGCCGTGATTCGAGCCGCGATCGGAGCCGCGGATCGCGCGTCGGTTGCGCCGGGTCGCGAGCCGCCGCGTCAGAACAGTCGCTTCTGATACCCGCGACCACCGTCGTAGACGAGCACGCCGTCGACGACTCGCAGGTCCGGGTGGAGCACGTGCTCGTCGGTGCGGTCGGGCTCGACCGCGTGTCCGACCGTCGCGCCTTGCAGGACCAGCCAATCCGCGAGGAACCTGCGGTGGCAGTCGGTCGGGAAATGCTCGGCGCACAGGAACGCGACGCATTCGTCCGCCGCGCGCGCCAGCAGCCGCTTCGCGGCGAGCTGGAACGACCGCGTCGCCATGTGCTCGGCGTAGCCGCGGAACGCATCGTCGGACAACGCGCTGTGCGGCGAGTCGCGCCCGGGCGTTCGGTGGCCGCCGAGGCCGGCTCCTTCCCACACGTACTGCACTCCGACTTCGCGCAGCGCGTCGGACAGCGCGGCCTGCGCGAAGTGCGGGAAGCGGCGCGAGGTCGGCTTGGCCCGCACGTCGACAAGCGTGCCGATCGAACGTGCGAGCACGATCTCGAGGAACCCCGCGAGATCGCGCCTGCCGTGACCGATGCTGAACAGCCGTGGTGCCGACGCCATGTCCGGAGCGTACCGGGGACGAACTCCGGGACGACTGAGGGACAGGCGCGCACCAAGTGCACACCGGTCCCTCAGAGGCCGTGAAGAAATCCCCCGCGAGCGGCGGCACGAGCGAGAACGGCGAGCGCGAGGAGGATTGCTGAGGCGACTCAATGGAAAGAGTCGGTGAGGCAATCCGGCGAAGCGATCGTCGTTCGCAGCCGTTCCGACGCCGCGCGGGATTTCTTCACGGCCTCTCAGTCGTCCCGGAGTTCGCGGTCGGCGGCCCGCGTTCACCACGGGCCGCCCGCTGGCTTCACGTCACAGGATGTCGAGGATCTCCTGCTGCGCGCGGATCGCGAGCCGGTAGTTCGTGTCGACGGACAGCGGCGTGTTCCAGTACATCTCCGTCTTCTCACCGAGCAGGCCGAGCGCCACGCACGCGAAGCCGCGCGCGAGTCCCGCGCTCTTGCGGTTCGACGCGAGCTCGATCAGCGCCGGCACCGCGCTCGCATCGCCGATCAGGCCGATCGCGCGCGAGTACGACAACGTCTCGGACAGCGTCGACGCTTCCTGCAGGGCCTTGACCAGATCCGGCACCGCTCGCGTGTCGCCGAGCAAACCGAGGCCGGTCGCGTACTGCAGACGCGCCGTGTCGTCGGTCTCGACGATCACCTGCGCGCGGAGGAAGTCCGCCGCGGGCCGATAGTCGATCATGCCGAGCGCGACGGCGAGGTACCCGCGCAGTTGCGCCGGCGGGTTCTGCATCAGCACCGCGAGCATCGCTTCACCGTCGTGCTGCGACCGCATCAGACCGAGTCCGATCGCGCAGGCCGCGCGCTGCGTCGGGTCGTTCTGCGACTCGAACTCGTCGCGGACGACACGCGCCATGTCCGCGCGGAGCTCCGAGTGATCGGGCATGTCGCGCGCGACGACGCCGAGCGCGAGCGCTCCCCACGGACGGTCGATCTTGTACTCGGGTCGAGCGAACTGCCGCATCAGAGCCTTCGCCAAGTCGTTCGCCGCCTCTTCCATGCCGGGCGTTTCGCGCGCCTGCACCGCCTTCACACCGATGTCGGCCAACGCCATCAGCGCGAAGTGGCGCATGTGGACGTCGCTGTGGCCGTTCATCGTGCGACGGAGGAAGTCGACGACTTCCGCGTCCATCGGCGACGCGATGCGCCCGAGCGCGATCACGCACGACTGCGCCACCTCGTTCGGTGTGCGCTTGCCGTTCGCGAGATCGAGCAGTTGGGGAACCGTCGGCTCCGCGGCCTGCCCGAGGCGCGCGAGCGCGACCGGGATCATGCCGCGGATGTCGGCGACCATGGACTCGTCGCGCAGCAGTTCGGCGAGAGCCGCGACGATCGAGTCGCGCTCGTCCTCGAACAGACCGAGCGCCGAGATCGCCGACGAACGCACGTCCCGCTGCGTGTCGTCGGTCTTGCGCGCGACCTCGATCAACATCGGCACGCTGGCCGCATCGCCGATCAAGCCGAGCGAGATCGCCGCGAAGCCGCGCGTCGTGGTGTCGATGGATCCGCCGCCGGCCGCCTTCTGTCCGGCGTCGGTGTCCCGGAGGATTTCGCCGAGCAACGGCGTCGCGTCCCGACGATCGAGCAGCCCCATCGCGAGCACGGAGGCCTGCTTGACCGACTGGTACGGGCTCTTCAGGGATTCGGTCAGATCCGCGAGCGCGGTCTCGCCACCGGCCGCGTTCAGCACGCGTCCGAGCGCCAACGCCGCCGAGTCGGCGACGTCCGCATCCTGGTCGCGCATCGCTTCACGCAGCAACGGGACGATCTGCGATTGGATGAGCTCGTCGGACGGGCGATTCGTGCCCGCATCGCGCAGCGATCGGCCGACGCCGTTCATCACGCCGAGCGTTCCGGTCGAGGTCCGCTGACGAGCCAACGCGCGTCGCAGGTCGAGGTACGGGTCCTTGTTGACGTCCCACCAGAACGTCCAACTCCCCACGTCGACCGTCAGCTTGTTCTTCTTGCCCGTCCCGGTCGACGGACCACCGCGCGGCGGTCCGCCGCCGCCCGTGAGCGGACCGCCGCCCGGGGTCGTCGGTCCACGCCCACCCGGCGTGACCGGACCGCCGGGCTTGCCGGTCGTCGGCCCACCGGTGTTCGGACCGCCCGTGTTCGGCCCGGGGCCGTCGACCGGCGGAACGGTGTCGGGCGGTCCCGGGTACTGCCCGCCGTGGGGGTAGACATCGGGCGCGAGAGCGAACAGCACCCCCGCCGCCAAAGAGATGGCCAAGCGATTGTTCATGGTCGGAACTTCCCTTCGAAGGCGAGCGCGCGCGGGGGAGGACGCACTGCCTTGGACACGGAAGGAAGAAGGCAAACGCCGTACCGCGCCGATTGCGGTGTTTACGCGCGTTCACGTCACGCCCCGGGAAGGAACGCCGGCCCGGCGTAGCGAGGTCGCCACGCCGGGCCGGTGTTCGCGTTGGGTCGACGGGCGACGCTGCGGTCGCGCCACGGCCTCTTAGAGGATGTCCATGACCTCGCTCTGGACGTCGAAATCGAGGCCCGGATTCGTGCCGACGCAGAACCGCGAGTTCCAGCGGACCGGCGACCGTTCGCCGATCAGGCCGAGTGCGATCGCCGCGAAGCCCCGCGCAACGGCCGGCCTGGACTCGTCCCGAGCGAGCTCGAGCAACGGGTCCACCGCAGCCGGATCCCGCAGACGCCCGAGCGCCAGCGCGCTCGCGACCAGCGTCCGCGCGGACTGGTGGCCGCCGATGCGCTCGATCAGCAGCTTCGTCGCGCGACGATCGCCGAGAACGCCGAGCGCCAGCGCCTGCGACGCGCTCGCCGCGTCGTCGAACTCGCGTGCGAGTTGGTCCCGCACGACGTCCGCCGCCGCCGGATCGCCGATCAGCGCCAAGCCCTCGGCCGCGCACGCACGCAGCATCCCGACGTCGGACGTCGTCGCCAGCGCCGACAGCGCATCGGTCGCGTTCGTGGCCCGCGCCAACCCCAACGACAACGCGACGACACCTTTCGTCTCGGGATCGCTCGTTTCCTCGAGCAGCGTCAGCAGCCGAGTCGTCAACGCGATGTGTTCGGGCGACGTCGCCGAGCGCGCTCGCACGCACTGACCGGCGCCGAGCGCCGCCCATGCGACGTCGCTGCGGCTCTTCGGTCGCTCGATCGCCCGCTCGAACGTCTCGATCACCGCGGCGTCGATCTCTTCCGCCTCGGCGGTCCGACGCGCCGTGATCTCGCCGAGCGCGATCAGCGCCGCGTGCCGCAGATCGGCATCGGTCGCGTTCGCGGCCGTCGCGCGCAACGCGGCGACGACTTCACGATCGGCGTTCGAGCACATCCGGCCGAGCGCGATCAGCGCCGATTGCCGCAGTTCGAGGTCGAGATCACGCTCGCCCGTGATCATCAACAAGCGCGGAACGAATGGCGACGCGGCCTCGCCGAGGCGAGCGAGCGACACCGGCACCAGCGCGCGGATCTCGCGCGGCACCTTGGGATCGTCCATCAGTCCGCCGAGCGAGATGGCCATCGCTTCCCGGTCCGTCGTGAACGCGCCGGCTCCGAGCACAAGTCCCGCCGCCAGCTCTCGTCCGATGTTCCGCGAGCCCGCGATCGCCGTGAGTTGCTCGACGAACGCCGGCACCGAGGTGCGATCGGACAGCAATCCCAGGCTCATCGCAGCGAACCCACGATCGACGTCGTCGACGTCGTGGCCGCCGCACAGCGCTCGAGCCGGACCGCCACCCTCGAGCACCGTGCGGAGCGTCGTCGCCGCGTCGTCGGTCGCGAGCATTCCGAACGCGAGGATCGCGGATTGCCGGACGGTTCGCACGTCGCTGCGCAGCGCGCTCGCCAGGTCCTTCGCCAACGGCGCCGCGAACCGCGGATCGACCGAGCGCGCGATCGCGATCACGGCCGAGTCGACGACCTCGGACTCCGCATCGTCGAGGACGCCGCGGAGACCGAACAGGATCTTGCTCTGGGCTTCGAACAACGCTGCGGCGTCGGCACCTCCGTCGTCGGTCCGCCCGACGCCGTTCAACATCCCCTCGCGGCCGGTGATCGCATCGTCGGATGCGAAGAGCTGCGCGAAGAACACGTCGCGGTTCGCGTGCCACCACTCGAGCCAGGTCGCTCCCGTCTCCGCGCGGCGCTTCTTGGCACCAGCGCCGGACGTGACCGTTTTCGGCCCTCCGGTCGCGGGACCGGCCGGCGGAGTCGTCGGGCCCCGTCCGCTCCTCGTCTCGGGCGCCTTCGGCTTCGGCTTGCTGCCTCCGCCGGTCGTGGTCCCGGGGTCGGGCGTCGGAGTCTGGGGGTCCTGCGGTGGACCCGGAACTTTGTTGATCGCCCAACCACAGCTGGCCGTACCCCCTCCCCCGCCTCCCCCGCCGTGTCCGAGGCCTTCGGGAACGAGCAGCAAGGCGGCCAAGCCCGCGAGCAACAGGGCACGCACGAACGCGTCGAACGGAGTGGACATCGAACTCTCCTAGCTGACCGCGGATCCGCCGTGCCCTCGCGAGAGGGGCGCCGACACGATCGAACTCGGTCGAACGGGAACTCTCACGGGATCGCCTGCATCGCCGTTTGGACTTCGAAGCGGATCGCGACGTTCGCGCCCGCGCAGAACGGCGTGTTCCACCGCGTGGCGGCGCGTTCGCCGATCAGGCCGAGCGCCGTACACGCCATGGTGCGCGCGACTCCCGGCTGGTTCGCGTCGCGTGCGACGGACAGCAGCGCGTCGACCGCGCGCGGATCGCGCAGTCGGCCGAGCGCCAGCGCCATCGACGTGCACGTTCGCGTCGAGTCCGCGGTCCGCATGCGCTCGATGACGGCGTCGGTCGCCCGACGATCGCCGAGTGCGCCGAGGCCGAGCGCCAACGAATCACAGACCTCCTCGTCGCGCTCACGCGCGAGCTGCTCGCGCAGTGCGTCGCCGACTTCGAGGTCTCCGAGCATGCCGAGCCCTTCGGCCGCGGCACCGCGCACCAAGGAGACGTTGGCGGTCGACACCAGTTCGGTCAGGCTCGTGATCGACTCGCGGTCGCGCGCGAGTCCGAGCGCCAGCGCGAACGCCGCCTTCAATTCCGGGTCGGACGTATCGGTGAACGCGTCGCGCAGCCGCATCACGACGTCGACGCGCGCGGGCACGTCGTTGCCGCGGGAACGCACGAACAATGCGGATCCGAACGCGATCCACGGCAGGTCCTCGCGACTCTTCGGCCGCTCGAGCGCGCGGCACAGCGTCTTCGACGCGCGCGCGATCGCCGTCGGATCGTCGCGGTCCGACGGCGTCGACAGCGCTTCGCCGAGCGCGACGACGGCCGCGCGGCGGATGTCCCCGTCGGTCGCTTCGACGACGAGTTCGATCAGGCCGTCGATGACCTCGCGGTCGTCGGGGCCGCACAACCGACCGAGGGTGATGACGCTCGAATGGCGAACACGTAGATCGGTGTCGCGATCGGTCGTCATGCGCAGCAGCTTCGGGACGAACGGCTGCGCGGCGCTTCCGAGGCGGCCGAGGGCGATCGGTGCCAGCGCGCGGACGTCGCTCTGGATCTCCTCGTCGTCGAGCAACGAACCGACGGCGACCGCGACGGCCTCGCGTTCCGTCTGGAATGCGCCCGCGCCGAGGACGAGTCCTGCGGCGTGTTCGCGATCGAGCTTCTTCGCGCGTGCGAGTTGCGCAGTGAACATCGGGACCGAGGTGCGATCGGACAACAAGCCGAGGCTCATCGCCGCGAGACCTCGGTCGACCGCCGTCGGTTCCTTGCCGCCGCAGATCGTCCGCGCCTTCGAACCTCCATCGAGCACGACGCGCAACCGATCGGCCGCGTCGTCGATCGCGAGGACCCCGAGCGCGATCACCGCGGAGCGTCGGACCTCGCGATGTTTGCTCGCGAGCGCGGTGTCGATGTCGCGCTGCAGCGGTCCGGACAAGCGGCGCTCGATCGAGCGCGCGATCGCGATGACCGCCGCGTCGACGACGCTCGCATCGTTCGCGTCGAGCACGCTGCGCAGCCCGAACAGGATCTTCGCTTGGGCCTCGTACGACTCGGCGCCATCGGTCACGCCGTCTTCCGTGCGTCCCGAGCCGACGAGCAGCCCCGCCCGACCGGTCGTGACGAGGGTCTCGCGGGCGAACGCGAGATGGACGTCCCGATTCGCGTGCCACCACGCGAGCCACGATGCTCCGGTCTCGCCGCGGTTCTTCTTGCCGCCGACCCCGGTGTTCGGCCCCCGCGTACCACCGACCGCCGGCACGCCACCGTTTCCCGGCTGCGGCGATCCCCCGCCCCGACCGCCGGTGCCGACGCCGCCGTTCGCTCCGCCCGGCCCGGGGAGTGGCTTGCCGCCGCCGGGGAGATTTCCCGGATCGACCGTGTCCGCGGGACCGTCGTAGCCATCGCGCTTGTTGCCGTCGTCTTTCTTCGGCGGCTGCGTATCGCCACCGCCGTTCCCACCATCACCCCCGTCAGCGTCCGTGGACAGCGACGGCATCGGGATGCTCTGCGCAGGCGCGAACGGACACATCGGCCCGATCATCGTCACCGCGGCGACACTCGACCCCACGATCCAACGTGCGCGCCCCATGGTTCGAACCCCCGTCGAACCCGCCACGCAAGGGTGCCGGATCGAGGCCCCGAGGTCCGCGCCCGCCCTTGGTCCGTCAGCGTGGGTCGATCGGACGACTCACGTTCGTTCATTGCGGGCGCGGTCTTGCGCGCACCACGACGATCGCGTGGGCGGGCACCTCGAGCTCGAACGTCGGCGATCCAACGCGGAGTTCGCTTGGTTTGGCGGAGATCGCATTCGTCGTGCCAAAGCCGTTCTCGGCCGCCGGGCCTGCGCCGCTCAGCGTCCAGATCCGCACGGTGTCCTCGATCGCCGGAGTGCCTTCCAACGCGAGCTCGATCCGTCGCGCGGTGCCCGTTCCGTTCACGAGTTTGACGACGATGTCCCCCGTCGGATCGTCGAGCCCCGCCCCCGCGGTGAACCACGCCTTCGTGCGATCGCGGACCTCGAGGACCAAGCGGCCGTCGAGGTAGCCGCGGATCGACTCGCCCGCGCATTCGATCCGCACGTCGTACCAGCGTCCCGTTTCGATCGCGCCTCGCACGTGCGGACCGAGCTGCAGCTTCGCGCCGCCGACGGTCTTCTCGAACGCGTGCTCGCGATTGCCCCATCCGCCGAGGTTCAGCCAGACCGCGTCGTCACCGCGCGTCCGGAACTGCACGAGGAATCCTTCGTCGCCGTCGAGCTTGCGTGCCTTCAGCCGCAACGTCACGTCACCGAGTTCGGCGAAGTCCGGATCGCGGAGCACGATGCGACTCGGTTCCGCGTGCGACGTCGTTCGGATCGCGCCGTCGACGACGCTCCACTCGCCTTCGGTCGTGCGCCACGCGCCGAGCTCCGCACCGCGTGGAGTCACGTCGACGACCGTGCCGCCCACGTCGATCGTGATGTCCTTGAACTCGGCGCTCGTGTTCCACGTGCCGAGCCCGATCGCGCCGGTCGGCACGGACTCCGTCTCGAGCTCGGGTACGTCGACCGCGAGAGCGACGCTCGGTCGATGCTCCGCGAACATCGCGTGGACGTGGAACGACGGCGTGCCGTAGCTCGCGCGCGCGTCGAACACGATCAGGTCGGGGTTCCAGCGGCGATCCTGCGCGTGGACGAACAGCGGTGCGTAGGACGCGCGCTGCACGAGATCGCCGTTGCGCTCTATGCCGATCAGGAACGCCGCTTCGGCCAACGCCGCGGCGAGATTGCCGGTGCCGGCGCCGCTCGTGACCGCGTACTCGCCGACGTAGATGCGCGGGCCGCCGCGCGCCACGGCGTCGTAGCGCCCCTCGTTCTGCCAGAACCACTCCGGCGAGTTGTAGTAGTGCTCGTCGATCCAATCCTCACCGAGGCCGAGCGGGACGTTCGCGATCAGCTCGACGTCGGGATGGCGCGCGCGGATCGCGTCCGAGAACGCGGCGTAGCGCTCGGCGTACGCGTCGCGCGATCCACCGAACGCGCCGAACATCCCGTTCTCGTTGCCGATCTCGACGAGCTTCAGCCGAAACGGCTCCGGATGCCCGTTGCGCGCGCGCTCGGCGCCGTAGCGCGAGTCGACCGGACCGTTCGCGTACTCGATCGCGTCGAGCGCGTCCTGGATCCACGGTCCGAGCCGGTCGAGCGGCACGACCTCGCGATGCGACATCCCGCAGTTGACGACGAACAGCGGCTCCGCGTTCAGGTCCTCGCACCACTGCAGGTACTCGTGGAATCCGAGTGCGTCGCTCGACCAGTACCCCCAATTCGCGTTGCGATGCCCTGGCCGCGTGGCGACGTCGCCGAGCGTGTTCTTCCACGCGAACGCGTCGTCGAGGCGGTCTCCACCCTCGACGAAACAACCGCCCGGGAAACGCACGAACGCGGGTCGCAGCGCCGCGACCGCGTCGGCGAGATCCTTGCGCATCCCGGGATGCCGGCCGCGCCACGTGGCTTCCGGTTCGCACGACACGAAATCGAACGCGACGCTGCCGGGTCCATGCAATCGGAGTTCGAATTGGACGTCGGCCGATCGGTCCGCGACCAGTGCGGCGATCACCGAGCCGGCGCCGGGCGTCACCGGGACCATCGCCTCCGCCACGATCTCGTCACCGGCCCGGAACGCGCACGACATCGGCACCGAGTCGTTCGAACGGACGTCGATACGGACGCGGTACGACGCGCCTTGCTCGACGTGGAGACCGAAGAAACCGGCATTGACGACCCGCACGAGGCCGTCGCAGTCGACCTCGACGTGATGCAGCGTATTCCCGCGCGGATCGAGTCGGGTCACGACCCGCGTCGCGACGGCGACGCCGGCGGCGGGCTCGATCGACCAACCGGCGAGCCTGCCGTCGTTCCCGATCGGCTCGTCGAACGATCGATTCCGCAGCAGCTCGGCGACGAGCCCGCCGTCGCCGGCGTGGTTGATCTCCTCGAAGAACACGCCGTACAGCGACGATGGGATCCGCGGCCCGGGCCGATCCGCGTGCACGACGACGCGCGGAGTCTGGGCCAGGAGGACCGCGATCGCGGCGAGGGCGAGCTGCATGGAGACCTCCGAAGAACTCGAGCGGAGCGCCGGCGCTCAACCGTCCGTGCGCGTGACGTCGAAGCGTGCGAACGCCATGCCGGTGAGCGCGAGCAACATGGTGACAACGAGGATCTGCACCGCCAGCCCGACACAAACGGCCGCGGCAGCACGCCCCCACTGATCGAACACGAAGAAGCCGGCGACGAGCGCCGGGGCGCACGCGACACCGAATCCGAGCATGTTGAGGATCGAACTGACCGACGCGGCCCCGACGTTCGGCCGGCCTCCCGACGAGATCGCGCGCACCGGGAACAGCAGGAACGCCAGGTTGGCGACGACCACGATCGTCATCGTGAACGCCGGCAGCACCACGGCGCCGAACGCGATCCAGACCCACGACAAGCCCGACACGACGACCGCGATGGCGCCGACGATCAGTTGCAGGACGAAGACCGCGGCCGCCGGCGTCACGACCTCGGCGAACGCGACGACGATCGGTCGCAGCGGCAGTTGGCGCAACTCCTCGATGCGCTCGACGTCGCGACGGAAGTCGAACGCGAGGTACTGCTGCACGAGGACCGGCAACAGCAACAGGATCGGCGCCACGCGCGCGAGGATGCCGGGATCGCCGCTCGAATAGTCGCGGCGCGCGAACGCGAGCACGAACGACAGCACGATCGCCGACGACAGCAGCGCCGCGACCATCATGCGCACCGAGCGCAGCAGCGTGACGACGTTCTTCCACGCGATCGCGCCGGCGCCGGCGAACAGCCAGCGCTCGCCGAGGATCCGCTTCGCTCGAGCGTTGCCGGTCGGCTCGGCCGTCGCCGCGCCGTGCCGCGCGCGATCGAGCATCCGCGCGGCGCGTTCACTGGTCGCGAGCGATGCCTCCAGCCAGTCGAACGGCAACGACACCGCGAGCACGAGACTCGCGCCGACGCACGCGAGCAGCCCGATCAGCGGCCAGGCGCCGCTGCTCCAGTCGGACGCGGTCACGAGCCGAGCGGCGGCGACCGCGGGATAGAACACGACGCGCGCGGTCTCCGAGTCGAACGCGCCGACGATCCGCGAACCGATCCCGATCCCCACGCCCGTGTCGCCCTGCGGCGGGTCGGCGAAGAACACGACCAAGAACGCGGCCGAGACGAGGATGCCGAGGATCGCCTGCCCGAAGCCGCGGAAGCGCCGCACCAGGTGGTCCGACAGCGCGGTCGACACGATCGCGCACGCCGTTTGCAAGTGCAGCGCGACGAGCTGCAGCAGGAACAGCGCGAGCGCCAGCCGCGCGAGCGACGTCACGCGCGCCGACATGAACACGAGGAACACGAGCGACGACAGCAGCGTGATCGGATACAGCGCAGCGATGCGATAGAACGCGATCTGCCGGCGGGAGAACGGCCCGGGGAACAGGAAGTCGACGGCGGACGGATGGAACGTCAGTCCGTGCTGCAGCAGCCCGGCGATCGTCCCCGCGACCAGCAGCACCGCGAAGAACATCGTCAGCGACGGGCCCGACACGAGGTTCATCGCGCCGTGCTGGCGCGCGTTCAACCACTGGCCGAGCACGAACAGGCCGAGCACGGCCACCCAGATCAGCGTGCCGAACGCCTTGCGCGGGCGCTTCAGCGAGCGCACGAACGCCTTCAATCCGTTCACGCGCGCGACGATCCACAGATAACGCAGCGCCGCGTTCATCCGGTCGCGCGCTCCGCGTCGACGCCGGTCGGAGACTCCGGAGCGCCTTCCGTCAGCGCGAAGAACACGTCCTCGAGCGTCGCGTCCGCGCCCTTGTCGGCGACCGCGCGGATCTCCTCGAGCGTGCCGAGCGCCCGCAGTCGCCCGCGATGCAGCACCAGCACGCGCGAGCACATGCGCTCGACCAGTTCGAGCTGGTGCGACGAGACGATCACCGCCGCGCCGCGCGCGGCCTCCGCGGCGACGGCGTCGCGCATCACGCGCATGCCGGCCGGGTCGAGGCCGGTCAGCGGTTCGTCGAGCAGCAACGCGTCCGGCGCGCGCAGGAACGCGCACGCGATCGCGAGCTTCTGCTGCTGCCCGCGCGACAACGTCGACGCGAACGCGTCGCGCTTCTCGTGCAGCTCGAGCTTGCGCAACAGCGCGTCGACGCGTTCGCCCGCGTACGCGACGCCGTACGCGAGGCCGACGAACTTGAGGTGCTCGGCGACGGTCAACAGTTCGAACGGGTGCGGCGTGTCCGGGACGTACGCGAGGCGGCGCTTCGCTTCGACCGGTTGCTTCGTGATGTCGAAACCGCCGACCGCGATGCGACCCGCGGTCGGCGCGAGGATGCCGCAGATCGAACGCAGCGTCGTCGTCTTGCCCGCGCCGTTCAGCCCGACCAGCCCGATGATCTCGCCGCGAGCGACCGTGAACGACAGATCGCGGACGGCTTGCGTGCCGTCGTAGCGCTTCGAGAACCCGGAGACTTCGATCATGGGCGTGCCGCGGACCGGATGGCGGAAGGCGAAAGGAGAGCGCTGCACCGTAGCGGGGCCGGCGGACGGTTCGACCCTCGAGTTGCCGCCGCCGTCACGTTCCGTTGCTTCCGAGGCCGCTTCCGTGACCGCATCCGGCGCCGATCCGGCTCAGCGATACCCGCTCACTCCCGCGTGTTCGTCGCGCATCGCGTCGCACGAGCACGCGCCGGCGTGGACGTGCTTGTCCTGCGCGGGCGCGAGCCCGTTCTGGAACGGGAACTTCGGCGGCTCCGTCGCCTCTCCGTCCGACCCGAGCGGAATGCGGCGCATCGTGCGCGCGTCGTACAGGACGCCGTTCTGGACCGTCCACGTGAGCGTCGACGTGTTGTTCAGATCGGCCGACGGGTCGGCGTCGAACACGAGGAAGTCCGCGAGCTTGTCGGGCTCGATCGAACCGAGGTCGTCGTCGACGCCGATGTAGCGCGCGCCGTCCAACGTCGCGGCGCGCAGCGCCTGCATCGGCGTGAGGCCGCCCTGCCCGAGCATCCACAGCTCCCAATGCGCGCCGAGCCCCGCGAGTTGGCCGTGCGCGCCGAGCTGCACGCGTTCGCCGACGTCGACGAGCGCTTTGCAGATGCGGGCGCAGTTGACGTGGTTCCACTCCTCGTCGGGCGCGGTGAAGCGACGGCGCGAGCGCGGATCGACGATCGACCGCGGCACGAACGTCAGCAGGCGCTCGTTCTCCCAGACGTTCGTCTTGGCGTACCAGTAGTTCTCGCCCCAGATGCCGCCGTAGCCCACGATCAGCGTCGGCGTCAGGCCGACACCCGAGCCCTTCCACAACTGCGTGACGTCGGAGTAGATGCTCTCGACCGACAGCGTGTGCTCGATGCCGGTGTGTCCATCGACGACCATCGTCAGGTTGTGCGGGAACGTCGACCCGCCCTCGGGAACGACGAGCATGTCGAGTTCGCGCGCCGCGGCGATGACCTGCTGGCGTTGGTCGCGGCGCGGTTGGTTGTAGCTCTTCACCGAGAACGCGCCGACCGCCTTCATGCGGCGCAGGTGCATGCGAGCGTCGTCGAGCGATTCGATCTCGGCTTTGTCGCTGCCGGCTGCGCCGTACAGGATCGTGCCCGTGGAGAAGATGCGCGGCGCGACGATCAGCCCGGCTTTCTGCAGCTCGGCGGCCGCGAAGATCGAGTTGGTGTCGTTCGACGGATCGTGGATCGTCGTGACGCCGAACGCGAGGTTCGCGTACTGACCCCAGTTGCGCTGCGGCGTGATGCCGTCGGCCGACTGACCGCCGTGGGCGTGCACGTCGAGGAACCCCGGCGTGATCGTCTTGCCGCCGCAATCGAAGTACGTGGCGCCGTCCGTGGTCACCTTGCCGGTACCGATGGCGCGGATGCGATTGCCGACGACGACGATCGAGCCTTGCTCGAGGACCTGGTTGCCCTTCATCGTCACGATGCGCGCGTTCTCGTAGACGACCGTCTTGGTCGGGGTGCTCTGCCGCGCTTGGAACGAAATGTTGCGGCCGGTGGTCGCGGGTTCCGGCAACGTCGCCGGAGCTCCCGCGAGGAACGCGAACGCATCGGTGATCTTGCGCTCGAACAACTCCGGGCCGAGCGACCAGAACAGCGTGGTCGAGTCGCCGCTCCACTGCAGGTTCTCGCCGGAGTCCTTCGACGCGCGCGCGACCGGCTGCGACGTCATCTTCGGCGCGACCGCGATCGCGCGGCCGGTACGAGTGAACGGCGTGATGTAGACGTTGAAGCGCTCGCGGAACGCCAGCCAGTTGCCGTCCGGCGACAACGCGAACTCGGTCGCGTTCTCGGACGTCGCGTGCGTGCGCATCTCCTTCGTCACGAGGTCGACGCTGATCAGCGTGTGCTTGTCGCCCGCGTTCGACTCTTCGTCGGTGCGCAGGTACACGCGATCGGACTCGGGGCCGAAGAACGGGTTCGTGCCGACCGTCGTCAGCAGCCGCGGCGCTCCGCCGGCGAGATCGACGACGTAGAGGCCGGGGTCGTTCGACCACGTCGATGCCACGAGTCCGCCGCCGCTGCGCTTGCCGTAGACGAGGTGCTTGCCGTCGGGCGACAGCACCGGGTCGGCGTAATGGCCGGGCTCGGTCGTGATCGCGCGGCCCTGCTCACCGCTGGTCGCGGCGCCGTTCACGTCGAGGATGCGCACGACGCCGAGCGTGTCGTCGTTCCACGACACGTACGTGATCGACTTGCCGTCGCGGCTCCACGACGGGAAGAACTCGAAGTCCGCTTCCTGCGTCGTCAGGCGTCGCGGCGTGCCGTCGGGCAGCGCGCGCACCCACAGCCGTCCGAGCGCTTGGTAGACGACGGCGTCACCGCGCGGCGAGACGCGCACGGAGCGCAGCATCTTCACGTCGAACGTGTCGGGCGCGACGGCGTGCTTCTGGCGGACGACGGTGCTGCGCTTGCGCGACGACTGCACGCGGAACGGGATCTCACGGCGTTCGAGCGTACTCGCGTCCTGCCGCCACAGTTTGCCGCGCGCCCAGAACACGAGCTCCTTGCCGTCGGGCGTCCAGTCGATCGTCGGATACGTGCCGAAGATCGCCCACGTCTCTTGATGGTCGCGCTCAAGATCGTCGGCGAGCATCCGGATCGCGCCCGACCGGAGATCCATCACCTGCAGCGTGGTCTTGAAGCGCACGCGGCGCAGGAACGCCAACGACTGGCCGTCGGGGGACGGCGTCGGTCGGCACGCGCCGCCCGGGCCGGACACGATCGTCTTCGTCTCGCCCTTGACGAGGTCGAGCTGCTGGATCGCGTAGATGCCGGCGTTGCTGTCCTTGTTGTATTGGAACGAGCCGCCCGGCGTCGCGTCGAGCGAGTACCACAGCGACGCGCCGTCCGGCGCGAACACGCATTCGCCGACGTCCTTCTCTTCCGACGGGCGATTCGTGAGCTGCAGACCGTCGCCGCCCGCGAGGTGGTAGAGCCACATCTCGCCGGCGCCGAGCGAACGGTGCGCGGTGAAGTGCTTGCGGCCGACGATCGCCTTGCCGTCCGTGCTCCAGCACGGACTCGAGAC
>JAEUIB010000117.1 GCA_016795255.1 Planctomycetota bacterium | reverse complement strand
CGGAGGCCGGCATCGTCGAGGCGATCGCGATGATCGAATCGGTCGCCGGATCGAACCACATCATGGCCGGCCGACTGCGCATCAGCGCGGCCGAGATCGCGCTGCGCCGCAAGGACGACGCCCTGGCCGCTGAGCGAGCGGGGGCGGCGATCGCGATCTTCGAGCACTACGGCGACGCGGCCGCGGCCGAGCGGGAAGCGGCAGCCCGACTGCGGGAAAAGGCCCAGTCCGGGGCCCGTTCCACCCACTGACGCGCTGGGGCTTCGCGAACGGCGCAGCGCCGTGGCTCGGTCCGCCCGTCGACATTTTCCGGAGGAACCCGACGGCACTCGCTGTGCTTCCGCGCATGGACGACGGGGATCGTCCTCCGCGCAGCCGTTTCGGCGTGGCGGATCGCGACCTCGCACGCTGCCGCTCGATTTCCCGGAGGAGGAGCCCGATGAACCGACTCGTCAGGATCGCATGGTGCGCGACCGCATTCGCGTGGTGCACGGCCCTCGGCGCCGAAGAGCTGTTGTATTGGAACAAGCCGTTCGTCACGCAGTTCGGCGGGGCCGAGAGCTACAAGGCCGGGACGTCGGCCGACACCGAGATCGCCGATGACTTCGAGTGCGCCGGCCTGGTGACGCGGATCTACGTCGAGAGCAGCGCCTGCTACTCCTGCACGCTCCCGAACCTGCTCGGCGCGCACGTGCGCTTCTACGCGTGGTCGCCGAATGGTCCCGGAGCGCTGCTGTCGCACGAGTTCGTCGCGGCGACGAGCCCGGGGTTCCACGTCGGTCAGTACGGAACGCTCGATCTGCGACTCTCGCAGCCGTACTTCCCGGCGGGCAAGACGTTCGTCGGCGTCCAGATGGAGTTCACGTCGCCCGGGTACTGGTCGTGGAACTACGACTGGAGCAACCTGACGATGAGTTCGCCGTCCGTGTGGGGACTGTCGGCGTACTCGCGCAACAACAAGGCGGGGCAAGGCTGGGTCGCCGGCGTGCCGTGGGTCGGCCCGCCGGTGCAAGCGCACATGCACTTCACGCTGTACGGCTCGACCGGATCGCCGCCGGATCTCGGCAACGATCCGTGCGGAGTCTGGAGCGGAGTCGACGTCCCGGACCCCGTCGGTTCGACGCACACCGTCCTTCGCAACGTCGATGCGCTGAACCAGGTCGACGCCTGGGCCGTCGGTGAAGCGAGCGTCGTCGTCGGTCAGACGATCCCCGTCGCGATGCATTGGGACGGCACGGAGTGGTCGCAGGTCGCGACGCCGATTCCGTCGCCCGGGCCCGGCATCGTGAACTGTGGCCTCGACGCCGTGAAGATGATCGCGTCGAACGACGTCTGGGCCGGCGGCTGGCAATACAAGCAGGATGCGGCCGGCTACGTCGGTGCGCATCTGTTCGTGATCCATTGGGACGGATCGCAGTGGACCGAAGTGTCGACGCCGATGCCCGGGACGCAAGGACTCCAGGGTGGGTCGGGTGAGTTCATCCATGGCATCGACGCCGCAGGGCCGACCGACGTGTGGTTCGTCGGCGAGTGGGTCGAAGCGCTGCAAGGCACTCGTCCCGCGCTGGCGCTGCACTGGAACGGATCGAACTTCACGCGCTACGTACCGCCTCTGATGCACGTCAACGGCGATTCGCTGGAAGCGGTCGTCGTCATCGCTCCCGACGACGTGTGGGCCGTGGGCGGGCCGAAGCTCTCAGGCTCCGGTCCGAACGCGTACATCGTTCACTGGGACGGATCGAGCTGGAACCTCGAGACCACGTCGACCCCGGGGATGTTCAGTCGCCTGCGCGACGTCAAGGCGTTGTCGAGCGGCGATCTCTGGGCGTGTGGCGAGACGTTCGTCAACAACACGTATCGCTCGTGGTTCCTGCACGGCGACGGAGCGAACTGGACCGAGGTGCAGAGCCCCGGTGGCGGTGGAGGGCTCTACGCGGTCGCGTCGAACGACGTCTACTCCGTCGGCAGCGGCGTGGTGCATTGGGACGGCTCGCAGTGGTCGACCGTCGTGTCGTCGTTCGGCGATGCGCTCGGCGTGTCACTCGCCGATGTCGCCGGTGACGGCGGGTGCGGCATGATCGCCGTTGGCCGCGAGATCATCGCCGGCGACGTGTTGTCGTACGCAGCGCACGTCGTCCCGAATCTGTGGGCCGACCAGGGCGGCGGCGTCGGAGGCGTCACCGGAGTGCCCGTGCTGAGCGGTCAGGGTGCGCCGTTCGCGGGGCAGAACGTGATCGTCTCGCTGACGCACGCGCGGCCGTCGACTCCGGCGACGCTGATCCTCGGCGCGTCCGCGAGCCCGCTCCCGCTCTACGGCGGGATGCTGTTCCCGGTGCCGCA
>JAEUIB010000088.1 GCA_016795255.1 Planctomycetota bacterium | reverse complement strand
CGCCGCGACGCGGCGTCGGTCCGATCAGTCGGACTGCTGCAGCGTGATGTAGTGCCGCACGCGCGACAGCAGCCGCTTCGGCTGCTTCAGCTGATCGAGGATGCGCTTCGGGCGCAGATAGAACTTGCGGTACGCGCGACGAATCTCGGCCGCGAGTTCTTCGGTCGACAAGTTCTCGTTGACGCCGACCGGCGTGTGCCCGTCGAACTTCGCGTAGTCGGACGGCGCCTTTTCCTTCATGTCGTGCCACATCGGCGTGCCCGGATACGGGGTCACCGACGTGAACTGCGCCGAATCGGGATCGAGGTTCAGCGCCATGCGCACCGTGTCGCGCATCTGCGGCAGCGTCTCCTCCGGGAAGCCGAGCATGAAGAACCCGCGCGTGCGGATCCCCAGCGACTTCGCCTTCGAGATCATCGCCTTCGCCCATTCCTCGGACTTGATCTTCGAGTTCGAGTACTTCGCGCCGAGCTCGGGGTCCGCGGTCTCGACGCCGAACGAGATCGACACGCAGCCGGCTTCACGCATCCGCGACAGCAGGTCTTCGTCGAGACACTTGATCGCCGTCTCGCACTGCCACTCGATGTCGAGCTTCTCGCGCACGATGCCGGCGCAGAGGTCCTGGATGCGCTGCTTGTTCGCGGAGAACAGCGGGTCGCGGAACACGACGTTCTTGATGCCGTACTTGCGCCGCACCTCGCACAACTCGGCGAGCACGTTGTCGGCCGAGCGCGATCGGAAGCGCAAGCCTTGGCTCAGCGTGTAGCCGCAGTACGTGCAGTTGATCGGGCAGCCGCGGCTCGACTGGACGGTCGTCATCGGACCGACCATGTCGGGGATGCGGTAGCGCTCGTTCTTCAGCAGGTCGCGCGCGGGGAACGGAATCGCGTCGAGGTCGACGATCTTCTTGCGCGCCGGGTTGTGGACGATGCCGCCGTCCTTGCGGTAGGACACGCCCTCGACGGTCGCGATGTCGCGGCCCTTCTCGAGTGCGTCGATCAGATCGACGACCGTGTCCTCGACCTCGTCCCGCAGGACGTAGTCGATGCCGGTTCCGGTCAGCACGCGGTCGGACGTGTACGAGACCTGCGCGCCGATCGCGAAGGAAGGAACGCCGTGCAGCTTCGCGATCTCGGCCGCCAGCGACAGGTCGCTCTCGATCGTCGTCGTCGACGAGTCGCAGCCGACCGCGCCGTAGCGCGTCGCGCGCACGCGTTCGATCGTGGCCGCGCGATCGAGATCTTCCGCCTCGGCATCGAGGATCTCGACGTCGTGGCCGCGCTTGCGCAGCACTGCGGCGGCGTACGCGAGATTGAGCGGCGGGTAGATGAGGTCCTCGTTGACCGCCATGCCGAAGCCGCCCATCAAGCCCCGGCTCACGCGTTGATCTCGGGGACTGGGCGGATTGACGAGCAGCACGCGCATGCGTGGACCTGGTTCCTGGGGGTTTGCGGGCGCGCGAAGAATAGCACGCAAACGCGCCACGGCCGGGCATTTCGGGAGGTCGCGTGAGAGCCCCCACCGTCGCCGCCTTGGCCGGCGGGGGTGCCGCCGTCCTGGCTGCCGCATTCGCGTTCCTCGCGTTCCCGCCTGCGGTTGCGACGATTCCGCTCGTGCTCGGCGCCCTGCTGCTTCCGGTCGCGCCAGGCGCCGCGTTGCTCGGCGGCGCGGTAGCCGCGTGCTCGGTGCGCGCCGTGCTTTGGGGCACGGATCCGGTGCTCGGGGCAACCGCGGCCCTGGCGGTGTTGCTCGTCAGCGTCGGCATCGCGTTCCGCGGGGCGCCCGCGCCGGCGAACTCGGGTTCGATCGGCGTGCCGGTCGCGCTCGCGGGGCTCGTCGTCGCGCTGGTCGGGCTGTGCGACCGCGTGCTCGACACGACGACGTTCCTGGCCGGGCCGGACGTCGTCGGTCTCGCCGCCGTGCTCGGCGGGCTGCTCGCGGCAGCTGCGGTCGGAGCGGCGACCACCCGGTTCCTCAGCGGCCGCCACGCGCGCGAGGCTCCGCTCGTGATGCTCGCGGTCGGCGCGCTCGCGGTCGGCGCCGCATTGCGCCTCCCCCACGACGCGGCTCCGTGGATCGAGCGCGCGGCGGCGCTGCACGGCCCGGACGTGTCGCGAACCCAGTTCTTGGCCGGCAGCGCGCTGCTGGCGTGGCTCGTCGCCGGAGCGGCCGCGGTCGCGGTCGGCGGTGCGCTCGGCAGCGCGTCGCGCAGCGTCCGCAGCCCGCGCCGCGCCGCATTCGGTTGCGCCTGCGGCGTCGTGATCGCGGCGGCGCTGCCGAACCTCGCCGCGACGTACCCGGCGACCGCGGTCGGACTCGCCGTCGCGTGCCTGATCCGACCGGCCGCGCTGGCGGCGCTGCTCGTAGCGGCCACGATCGCGGTCGGGTTCGTCGAGTCCGGGCGCGATCGCGCCGCGCCGATCCCGCGCTCCGCGATCACGGCGGATCGCGTCTACGTCGAACTCGGCGGTCCGG
>JAEUIB010000031.1 GCA_016795255.1 Planctomycetota bacterium | reverse complement strand
GCGATAGTCGCCGAGCACGTCGAGCGTCCACTCGGCGACGTTTCCGTACACGTGATGGAGACCGAACGGGTTGGGACGCTTCGTCCACACGCACGTGTGCACGATGTCGCCGTCGTCGAACTCGGGCCATTGCGCGGCGGCCTCCGCGCCGAGGTGCCGCGACGCGGCCGCGCGGTCCGCGAGGTTCGCGACGTCGACCAGGTCGTTGAAGTCGTCGCCGGTCCACCAGATCGTCTCCGTGCCGGCGCGAGCCGCATGCTCCCATTGCGCTTCGGTCGGCAACGTGAGCCCCGCGCGACGCAGGATCGCGCAGGCCTGGCTCCACGTCATCAGTTCGGCCGGGCTCGTGTTCTGGACTCCGAAGGTCCCCGACGGCACGAATCCGTTGCGATGCGCGGGATCGAGGCGCGCGTACTGCGCCTGCGTCAGCTCGTACTTCCCGATGAAGTACGGGTCGAGCGTCACCGTGAATCGAGGTGACTCACGGAGATCGCGCGTGGTCGCGCCGAGTCGGACGCGTTCGATCTGTTCGTCGGTCGAGCCGAGTTCGCACGTCGCCCCGGGGATCAAGACGAGAACGGTGCCGCACTCGACGCTCATGACCAAGTCACCGGCGGCGTCGCGCGCAGGGAGCGGAGCGTTCGGGTCGTGCGTGAACAAGTCGATGAACTCGTGCAACCCCGAACGTGGGTCTGGACCGAGGGGCACGAGCCCGTACTGCGGACGCATCGTCAGGCCGCCGTATCGCGGATCGGCTTCGATCGCGGCGATCGCGGTCGACCATGCGTCCGCGTGCCGTTCGAGGGACTCCGTCTCGATCCTGCGCGCCAACTCGATCCGTCGCTCGACGTCGGCGATCCCGGCTCCGTAGAGCCGCTCGACGCGCGTGATGAGATCGCCGAGCTCGAGCCGGTTCAATGCGTCGGCCGGCTCGCTGAAGTACGGCTCGACCTCGACGCGGGTCCGCATCCGCTCCGCTTCGGCCGCGGCCTTCTCGATCAGCTTCTGGACGAACGCGGTTTCGATGGTGTTCGTCGCGAACTTCGGCAGAGATCGCTCAAACTCGAGCTGCTTCCGCTCGAGCTCGGCGAGCTTCTTGAGGTCGGACGCTCGCGCCGCTTCCCATTCCGCGGTGTGCGGCCGCAAGGCACCGGTCGCAGGTGCTGCGTACAGAGCGCGATGCACGTCGAGCCGACTGCTCAGATTCCGCACGTCGCGGATCCACGCCTCCCAGGCCGGGATCATGCGCGGGTGCACGGGGAACGCGTCGTCGGCGCGCGCCGCGAGATCCGCCGCGAACCCTCGGTCCGCTCGCCATCGCGCTTCCGTCAGCGCCCGCCTCGCCGTGGTCGCGGAGGTCTCCGCCGCCAGTCGCCGATCGCGCAGGTCGCGATTCGTGACCGCGGCATACACCAGCGCGCCGGTCAGCGTGACGATCAGCAGCGACGTCAGCGCCGACACCAGCGGGTTCCGTCGCACGAACAGCCCGGCGCGCTGGAGCGCGTTCCGGGGCTTCGCGCGGATCGGCTCGCCGTCCAGCAGCCGCCGCAGATCCATCGCCAGGTCGAGAGCGGTCGCGTAGCGATGATCCGGCTGCGGCGACAGCGCGACGCTGACGATGTCGCAGACCGCGGCGGGAAGCGTCGGAACGTGCGTGCGGGGGTCCGCCGGCGACGACTCGAGGATCGCGCGCCAGACGCCGTCCCGCGTCGGCGCCACGAACGGCCGGCGGAGGGTCAGCAACTCGTAGAGGATGACGCCGAGCGCCCAGACGTCGACGCGGCGATCGAGCTGTCGTTCGCCGCGAACGAGTTCGGGCGCCATGTACGCGGGGGTTCCCACGGCGCGACCGAGAGTCGTCAGCACGTCGGACTGCTGCGACCGCGCCAGCCCGAAGTCGACGACGACCGGCTTGCCGTCCTCGGACAGCAGGATGTTGCCCGGCTTCACGTCGCGGTGCACGAGTCCGGTTCCATGCGCGACGTGCAGCGCGCGAGCGCAGGTCTCGATCCACTCGACGGCGACGCGCCAGTTCTTCAGCATCGCCGCGCGCTCCTTCGGCGGAACCGCGCGCATCGTCTCGATGTACTGCGCCAACGTCCGACCCTTGACGTAGCGCATCGCGACGAAGTCGATGCCGTCGGCCGTGCCGACCTCGTAGACCGTGCAGAGGTTCGGGTGATCGAGTCCGGCGACGACCGACGCTTCACGCAACAGCGCGCGCCGCGCGGCGTCGCTCTCGACCGCATGCAGCGTCTTCAGCGCGACGTGCCGATGCAGGCGCGTGTCGAACGCGAGATGGACCTCGCCCTGTCCGCCGCGGCCGAGTCTCTGCTCGAGGCGATACGGTCCGATGAACACGGCGCGGTCGGACGTTTCCTGCGGCGTCGCGAGCGGGGCGCCGTCCAGCCGGAGTCGCTCGTACTTCGTCGTGACCGAGTCGGCGTGCTCGGGGAACAACGCGCGATACTCGTCGAGCGAGCGGACGCGATCGAGCTCGAGGTCGGCGAGGTAGATCTCGGTGAACAACCGCAACGCGGATTGTTGATCCATGGTGGGCCCCCTTTCGATCCCGGTTCGGTCACTCGGGATCGACTCCGAAGAGTTCACGAAGCCGGGCGCGGGCGCGCGCAAGACGCTGGCGCACAGCTTCGTTGCTGATCGCACAGGATTCGGCGGTTGCTCGGACCGAATTGCCGTCGAAGACCACGGCGCGGACCACGGCGGCCTGGTCGGACGGCAGCCGATCGACGGCTTCGCGCAGTTTGCGGCGATCGTCGCCGCGCGTGACGGAGCCGGTTCGGCTCGCCGAGGCCTGCGGCTCGCTGGCCTCGGCGTCGACGGCTCCGTTCGTCCCCGGGACCATCGACCGCGCGATGTCGACGAGGCGGTGCTTCGTGATCTGCATCGCGTAGGCCGCGAACTCGGATTCGTCGAGATCGGGCGGGAAGCGGTCGATGCGTTCGAACAGCAGCAACGCGACGTCTTGCAGCACGTCGTCGACGCCGACGATCGCATGGAGCGTCGGCGACAGGTGGCGGTGAACGTAACGACGCAGCGTGCCGTCGACGCCTCGCACCAGTGCGAGGAACGCGTCGCCGTCGTGCTGTCGCGCTCGTTCGAAGGAGCTCGCGAACGTCGAGTTGTCGGACATGGTGCAGCGGGGACGGGACGAGCAAGGGACGGGTCGAGTCCGACGCTCGAGGCGCCGACCCCGACCTAAATCGAAGTTCACGATTCTGTCACGGCTGCGGCCGGCTGCGAACCGCGCAGGCTTCGTCGAACCGGCTCTCCGACTCTTTCCATTGAGTCGCATCGCCGATTCTCCTCGCCTGCGCGCTTCTCGCTCGGCCTCGCGGCATAACAGAATCGTGAACTTCGACTTAGGAAGACCGAGCCGCGAGAACAACCCCGTGCGCCGAACATCTGACGCCGAATCGACGCTCGGGTTTCGCGCGGCGGTGCGTGTTGTATCCAAACCGATGCGTTCGGCAACCGGCGAAGCGAGACGGCGCGCTCGGCCGGGCATCAGCGCCGCGGTGGAGCGGTCAGCGGCGGTCGTTCAGACTCCGCGGATCCCGACGCCGAGCACGACGAACAGCACCGACAGGATCGTGACGACGATCATGTGGAACGCCAGCGCCTTCAGCCGTTCCCCCATGCGCGGAACGAGGCGCACCCGTGCGTGGATCGCGAACGCGAGCGTCAGGAGCAGCAGCGTCAGCTTGGCGCCGATGTGCGCGCCGACCTTGCCTTGGAACGCGAACCACTGCGCCGGGTCCGGGATGTACTTGTGCGCGAGCATCAAGCCGGTCGCGATCTGCACGATCAACGCGGGGATGCCGACGCGCTCGAAGCGCTCTTCGACCGAGCGCAGCAGCGTCGCGTCGCCGGTCTTCAGGGCGCCGGGGAGGAACCCGATCGCGAGGACGAGATGCCCACCGGTCCACACGGTGGCGCCGAGGACGTGCAGCAACAGGATCGCTTGGTCGTGAGTCATGCGCGGAGTCTGACGCGGTCGACTCGTCCCGCCAAGGGCACGACGCGCGACGCTGCAAACACGGCGGGGGTACACCGCGGTCCCCAAGGCCCCCCCGAAGGGTCTGTACGGGGGCGGAGGCCGGGGCATTTCACACGGCGCCCTGGTCAGAAGCCACGCGCAGCGCGCCCGGGCGGCGGGGAGAGGAGAACG
>JAEUIB010000876.1 GCA_016795255.1 Planctomycetota bacterium | reverse complement strand
CGAGCTGCCCATCGCGAACTCGTCGAGGTTCGTCTTGCCGACGAACACGGCGCCGGCCTGCGCTAGCCGTTCGACGACGTGGGCGTCGTACGGCGCGACGTAGCCCTCGAGGATCTTCGAGCCGCAGGTGACGGGCTGGCCGGTGAGGCAGAGGGTGTCCTTCAGCGCGACCGGGACTCCGAGCAGCGCGCCGGACCGATCGCCGGCCGCGACGCGGGCGTCGACGGCCTGGGCCTGGCGGCGGGCCGTGGCACGGTCCAGCGACAGGAACGCGGACAGCTTGGGCTCGAGCCGGTCGACCCGGGCCAGCGTCTCGTCGAGCACCGCGACGGCGCTGGTCTTGCCGGACGCGACGGCGTCCCGGATGGCGGATGCGGAGCGGAAGGCGGGGCTGGTCATTCGATCACCCGGGGGACGACGTAGAAGCCCTCACGATGGGCGGCGGCGTTCGACAGCAGGGCGTCGTGCCCGGCCGTGGGACCGGGCTCGTCGGGGCGCGGCCGGCCGACCAGGTCGACGGCGTAGACCGACGGCTCGACGCCGGTCGTGTCCAGGGCGCGCAGGCTCTCGAAGTGCGCCAGGATCGCCGACAGTTGCGCGGCGTACTGGTCGCGCTGGGCGTCGGTCAACTCGAGGCGGGCGAGGCGGGCGACCTTGTCGACGGTGGCTCGATCCATCGGGAAGACCTGTGCTTTCGCGGCCCGAAGGCCATGCAAGACAACGGGGTAGGGCGAATCCGGACGAATCCCGGCACCCTAACGGGGCCACGTGGACCCCGCAAGGCCGCCCGCAAAGCTTGAGCTTGCGGGGGGCGAGGGCGTAGACTCCGCCCGCCGGTCGATTTCGCAGGGACTCGGTGGCGGCGTCGATTTCCCTCGCATCGGGGGAGTTCCTCGCTGCCGAAACCATGAGGGCCCCTGCCGGAAAGGTCCCGAGGATGATCGAAGATGTGAAGTTCGACCCCCAGGTGGTCGGCCTGACCCTGAACATCGTCGGTGTCTTCTTCATCCTGAACAGCCTCGTCTTCAAGAAGCCGAAGCGCTTCCTCCAGGACTATTTCGGGATCGACAAGAAGCGACCCCTGCGCGACATCCGCGACCACGTTCTGAGTCAAGTCCAGTTGATGGTGGGGTTCGTCTTCCTGGTGTCCGGCTACCTGCTGCAGATCGCGTACCACCTGTCGAACGAACTGCTCGACCGCGACCAGTGGCTCGGCGACCCCAACGTCCTGACGATCGCCGGCGTGCTGATCCTGTCGATGCTCGTCGTGACGCTGGTCCTGAAGGTCTTCCAGATCCTGTGGACCAAGTGGACGTTCCGGCGGCTGCTGACCGACTTCTTCCGGCAGTACCCGGAACGACTGGCGCAGGACGCCCAGGTCGCGAAGGAAGTCGGCGACGTACTCGGCGTCGTCCAGCAGAAGGAAGACTCGATCGCCGACTACCTGAAGCGCCTGCACAAGTTCCTCGACATCGAGGCGCCGGCGCCGCCGTCCGAACGCGAGACGCAGCAGATCCGCGTCCGCGCGGCGAGCCTGCGCCGGGACGCCACGCAACTCGTCGCACCGCATCCGGCGACGCCGCCGCGCATCGGCGGCTGACCCCGCCACGATCCCGTGCCCCTTCCCGCTCTCCCGCTCGGCCGCCCCGGCACGAAGAAGCTGCTGTTCTATGCCGAGTCGCCGGTCAAGCTGGCGATCTTCAAACCGCTGCTCCGTGAACTTGCGAAGGACGCTCACATCGAGCTGTACTTCGCCGGCAAGCTGCGTGGCGACATCGGCTCGAAGGGGATGGCGGACCTGCTGGGACTGGACGGCGTCCGCACGATCCGTCGCGGCTGGTCGACGCTGCATCGATTCGACCTGTGGGTCACCGCCGACTACGAGATCTGGGCGCCGTACGAGAACGCGATGCTCCCTGCGTCGCGCGTGCCGAAGCTCCAGATGTTCCACGGCGCGTCGGTGCGCAATGGCGCGGTCGCGCCGAAGATGAAGCGCTTCGACCACTGGTTCGTCATCGGTCCGTACATGGAGCGCGCGCTGGTCTCGAACGGCTACGTGCGCGCGGACGACCCGGGGTTGCATCGCGTCGGCATGCCGAAGACCGATCGCTTGCTGGACGGCAGCCTCGATCGCGCGGCGATCACGAAGGCGCTGCGGATCGATCCGAGTCGCAAGACCGTCATGCTCGCGCCGACGTGGATGAAACCGAGTCCGCTCGACGAGTACGGCGACGCGCTGCTCGAGGGGCTCGCGAACGGGCCGTGGAACCTGCTGATCAAGCTGCACGACAAGTTCTTCGATCCGCGCTTCAACGTCACCGACTGGAACGCGAAGCTCGCGCCGTTCGACGCGCGACCGAACGTCCGGGTCGTCCGCGACTACGACGCGGTGCCGGCGATGTTCGCGTCCGATCTGCTGATCTCCGACGTCTCGTCGATCGCGAACGAGTTCGCGTTGCTCGATCGTCCGCTCGTCTATCTGCGCGTGCCCGACGAGGACAAGCTGCGCGGTCGCTACAAGCACATGGATCTCGACACGTGGGGGCAGCGTGCCGGCGAAACCGCGGGCGACGCGGCCGAGTGCGTCGAGGCCGTGCGTCGGTCGCTGGCGAATCCGGATGCGCACGCCGACGTGCGTCGCGCGCTCGTGAAGGACATCTTCTACAACCCGGGAAGTGCGACGCGCGCCGCGGTGGACGCCGTCCTGTCGATCCTCGCGCTGCGCGGTTGAAGCCGCTCGACCGATCCGCGCTCGACGCAGCGGTCGAGCGGCGGTCGTGACTTCGTTCGACGACGTGCGGTCACCCTCGCTCGGCGCGCGCGTCCGTCCGCAGCATGGGAATGTTCGCGGATGCGCGCCGGCTGGTGCGACTCGGGCTCGATCTGTTCTTCCCGCGCCGTTGTCTCGGCTGCGACGACGAGCTGTTGCTCGACGACCATCTGGTGTGCGGTCGATGTCGCGTCGCGTTGGTCCAGGATCCGGTCCGACGGTGCGCGAAGTGCGCGAGCGAACTGGTCCAGCCGCGCAAGACTCGCGGATCGTGTCCGGTGTGTCGCGAGCGAGCGTTCGCGTTCCGCGGTGTCGTCGCCGCGCTGCGCTACCGCGGGCCGGTGCGCGCGATCGTCCTCGCGATCAAGTTCGGGCGGAGAGCCGAAGGAGTCACGGTTCTCGCCGATCGTCTGGTGGCCGAACTCGAAGCGCACGGCGTCCTGCGCCGCATCGACGTCGTGGTGCCGATTCCCCTGCACCCGCTGCGACGGCTGACGCGCGGATTCGATCAGGCCGAACTCCTCGCCGCGGCCGTCGCCGACCGCATCGGCAAGCCGCTGCTGCGCCACGTCCTGCGCCGTCGGCGGAACACGCGCCGGCAAGCGACGCTGCGTCGCTCCGAGCGCGCGGACAACCTGCGATCGGGCTTCGCGCCCGGGATCCTGTCGTTCTCGGTGCGCGGACGTCGCGTGCTGCTGGTCGACGACGTGCTGACGTCGGGCGCGACGGCTCACGCCGCGGCGATCGTCCTCCGTGCCTGCAAAGCGAACTCGGTCACGGTCGCGGTGGCCGCACGCGGTTGAACGATCGCAGGGTGTTCGACGGCGTCTCGCGACTCCGTGGACGAACTCCGGCGATCAGCTGCCCTTCTTCACTTCCGAGCGCAGGAACTCGAGGTCGGCGAGGAACTGGCGGATCGCCGCGAGGTCGTCGGCGTTGATCGCCTTCGAGTAGCGCGTGTCGATCGCACAGCCTTCGGCGTTCGGCGTGGCTTCGAGCACGTTCGCCTGCACTTCGAAGTAGTACGACTTGCGCGCGAGCGGCACGCGGAACTTGAGGTGCAGCGCCGTCCCCGCGGGGAAGTACGTCGCGGCGGCGTTGGCCTGGAACGTCATGCCGTCTTCGCGCAGCGTCAGCATGCGACCGACGATCGGCTTGCCGAACGCGTTCTGCCGGAACTGCTCGACGAACTTCACGAGCACGCCGTTGCCGGTCAGCAGGTTGTCGCCGGCTTCGGCGCGGCCGAGCTCGGCGACGGCGTTGTTGTTCTCGTCGAACATCCGGATGACCTTCGAGATGCCGAGCGAGTCGAACACGTCGCGGACGAACGGCGACGGACGCGACACGGCGAGGTCGCCGCCGGCTTCCTTGCAGCGCTTGCGTGCCTTGACGATCGCGCCGATGGCCGTCGACATGATGAACCGGACGGCCAGCATGTCGAGCACGACGCCCTTCACGCCGTTGTTGACGAGGGCCTCGATCTCCTCGAGGAACCCGTTCACCGAGAACGAGTCGAACTCGCCGTGCAGGGTCAGGACGGCGACGTCGTCGTTGATGGAGCGGTCGATCTTCATGGCGCGCCTCGAGCGTTGGGGGACGGAGTTTGTATGGAACTGGCGGCCCGAGTGCAAGCGCGCGGGGCGCGCCGAAGGCGGGGACCGGACCGACTTCCGCCCGAGAGCGCCGATCGAGGATGTTTGCGGGAACAGATTTGCGCGTGGCTGCTAGAGTCCGGCGCTCGCGCCGTCGGTCGAACGGTGCTCCGACGCCTGTAGGGATCGATCTCGGATGGGTTGGTTCAAAAGCGGCAAGAACGAACCGAAGGACCCGATCCCTCCGCCGCCGGCCGACGACCGTTTGACCGCGGACCAAGTCCACGTCCTCGTGGACGGCATCGCGGAGCTGATCTCCACGGTCGATCACCAGCGCCTGCTGGTGTCGATCGTCGACAAGGCGATCGCGGCGGTCGGCGCGGAGCGGGGGATCCTGTTCCTGTTCGGCGACGGCGATCCCGAGAAGCTCGTCATCCAGGTCGCCCGCGACCGCACGGGGCGTGACGTGCCGCTGCCGGTCCAGTACTCGACGACGGTGACGCGCAAGGTCGCGACCGAAGGCACGCCGATGTGCTGGAAGGTGTCGAGTCACGAAGGCGCGGTCGACCTCTCGCGCTCGATCGTCGACATGAAACTGCGCGCGGTGATGTGCGTGACGCTGCGCGTGAAGGAGCGACGCCTCGGGCTCATCTACGTCGACTCGCGTGCGAACCAGCGCGAGTTCACGGCGGTCGACCTGCGCTTCTTCGATGCGCTCGCCGGCGCGCTGTCGATCGGCGTCGAGAACGCGCGCCTCGTGCAAGAAGCGATCGCCGCCGAGCGTCTGAAGGAACAGATGAAGATCGCGCGGCACATCCAGGAAGGACTGCTGCCGCGCGACCCGAAGGGGCTCGTGTCGTTCGACGTCGCCGGCCGTGCGATTCCCGCCGAGGAAGCGCTCGGCGACTACTACGACTTCGTGCCGGTCGCCGAGCGCGACCTCCTCGTCGCGATCGGCGACGTCTCGGGGCACGGCCTCGGTCCGGCGCTGCTGATGTCGTCGGCGCGCGCGCTGCTGCGTTCCGCCGTGCGCGGCGCGTTCCGTCTCGACGAGGTCCTCGGTCGCATGAACGATCAGTTCGCGCGCGACTCGGACGGCGCGATCTTCATGTCGCTGCAGCTCATCGAACTCGACGATCGCGAGCGCGTGCTGCGGTTCGCGAACGCCGGTCACACCGCTCCTCTGCTGCTGCGCGCCGACGGCGCGATCGAGTCGTTGCCGGGCGACGGACTCGCACTCGGCATCGAAGAAGGCATGCCGTACGACGTGTCCGAGCCGATCGCGATGAACTCCGGCGACGTACTCGTGCTGATCACGGACGGCATCCTCGAAGCGCGGCAGGGCGACGTCGTGTTCGGGCGCGAGCGCCTCGCGCAGTCGGTCCTGCGCAGCCGCGACGGCGACGCCGTGGCGGTCATCCGCGCGATCCACGAGGACGTCATCCGATTCACCGGCAGCGCGAATCAGGACGACGACGTGACGCTGGTCGTGATCAAGGCTCGGTGAACGATGGTCGACCTCGTGATTCGCGGTGCTCGGGTGTGGTCGGACGCGGGGACGCGCGTCGCGGACGTGGCGATCGAAGCCGGCGAGATCGTCGACGTCGGCGCCGATCTGGCTCGCGGCGCGGCCGAGTTCGACGCGTCGGGCCTGCTGCTGTTGCCCGGCTTGATCGACGACCACGTCCACTTCCGTGAACCGGGCCGCGAGGACAAGGAAGACTTCGCGACCGGGTCGCACGCGGCCGCCCACGGCGGCGTGACGACGATCGTCGAGATCCAGAACAACGCGCCGTTGATGACGAGCCGCGCGGCGGTCGAAGCGAAGCTCGCGCTGGTGCGGCCGAAGGCGCGCGTCAACGTCGGCATCTACGGCAGCGCGACGGTCGCGTCGCTCGGCAAGCTCGGCGAAATGGCCGACTACGTGCTCGGCTACAAGATCTTCCTCGCGCCGTCGCACGGCGATGCCGGCGTCGACTCGGACGAGATGCTGCGCGCGCTGTATCGCGAAGCCGCGCGCGCCGGCCGCCCGGTCGTCGTGCACGCGGAAGACAAAGCGACGATCGAGAAAGGTCTCGCGCAGTTCTCGACCGACGGACCTCGCGGCTGGAGTCGCGCTCGTTCGCCGGCGGCCGAAGTCCTCGCCGTCGAACGCGCGTTGCGCCTGTGCGAGGAAACCGGCGCGCGAACGCACGTCTTCCATCTGTCGGCGGCGGGCTCCGTCGATCGACTGGCGGACGCGAAGGCGAAGGGCCTTCCGGTCACCGGTGCGACGTGCCCGCATTACCTGCTGTTCAGCGACGACGACGTCGCGCGCGTCGGCGGGCTGCTGAAGGTGAATCCGTCGATCAAGGGCGCCGTGGACCGTGCTCGTTTGCGCGAAGGCATCCGCGACGGGACGCTCGACGTGCTCGAGACCGATCACGCTCCGCACCTGCCGACCGAGAAGAGTGCACCGTTCAACGACAACCCGTCCGGCATCTCGTCGGTCGACGTCTTCCTGCCGGTGCTGTTCAAGCTCGTCGAAGAGGGCGTCCTGACGCTGGATCTCGTGATCGAACGCGCGTGCCGCGCTCCGGCGCGGTTGTTCGGCATCGCGAACAAGGGGACGATCGCGCGCGGCTTCGACGCCGACCTCGTGCTCGTCGACGATCGCCAGCCGTGGACGCCGCGCAGCGAAGACTTCCTGTCGAAGGCGAAGCTGTCGCCGTACGTCGGGTACACGCTGCCGGCGCGCGTCGTGCGGACGTACGTCGGCGGTCGCGTCGCGTTCGGCGACTGAACGAGTCGGGAGACGGTCGCCGTCGTCGGTGGCGAGCTCTGGGGCCTCGCAGGCGTCAGTGCGCTTCGAGCCAGTTCTTGCCGACGCCGATGTCGACGACCAGCGGCACGTCGAGTTCCAGCGCGTTCTCCATCGTGTGACGCACCATGCGGGTGACGGCGTCGACGTCGGACGCCTTCAGCTCGAACACGAGTTCGTCGTGCACCTGCAGGATCATCTTCGCCGAGCTCTTGTGCGCGGCGAGTTCGCGGTGGATCCGGATCATCGCGATCTTGATCAGGTCCGCGGCCGTGCCCTGGATCGGCGTGTTGATCGCGACGTTGCGCGCGGCGGCGGCGACGCGCGGATGCTCGGAATCCAGCTCGGCGATGTAGCGCCGGCGCCCGAGCAGCGTCGTCACGTAACCGAGCTTGCGCGCCGACTCGAGCGTGCCGTCGAGGTACGCCTTCACGCCGGAGAACGTCTGGAAGTAGGCCTCGATGAAGCGCGCGGCTTCCGCGACGCTCATGTTGGTTTCGCTCGCCAGGCGCTGTGCGCCCATGCCGTAGATCACGCCGAAATTGATCGTCTTCGCGCGAGCGCGGAGTTCGGCGGGGACGTCCTGCGGCTTCATGCCGAAGATCAGCCCCGCGGTCCAGCGATGGACGTCGGCGCCTTCGCGGAACGCGCGCACCAAGTTCTCGTCCTTCGACAAGTGTGCGAGCAGGCGCAATTCGACCTGCGAGTAGTCGGCCGACATCAGCACGCCGTCGTCGATGCCGGGGATGAACGCGCGGCGGATCTTCTGACCCTCCTCGCTGCGGATCGGGATGTTCTGCAGGTTCGGGTCGCTGCTCGACAAGCGGCCGGTCGCGGCGACGGCTTGGTTGAACGACGTGTGGACGCGGCCGGTCTCCGGATGGACCAGTGCGGGCAGCGCGTCGATGTACGTCGACTTCAATTTCTGCAGCGCGCGGTACTCGAGGATCTTCGCCGGCAGCGGGTGGTCCTTCAGTCCTTCGAGCACGGCGGCATCGGTCGACCAACCGGTCTTCGTCCGCTTCGGCTTCTTGCCTCCGGGCGCCTTCTGCACCTCGAGCTTCTCGAACAGGATCTTCCCGAGCTGGATCGGCGAGTTGATGTTGAACGGCTCGCCGGCGAGCGCGTGGATCTCGTGCGTCAGCGCCTTCAGTCGCTGGTCGAAGTCGTCGGACAGGTGCTTCAGCAACGGCAGATCGAGGGCGACGCCGTGCTGTTCGACGTCGGCGAGGACGTCGAGCAGAGGCATCTCGATCTCGCGGAACAGCGGTTCGAGCTGCGCACGCTCCAATTCGGCCGACAGCACGGGCAGCAGTCGATTGACGACGTCGACGTCCTCGCACGCGTAGTTGCCGACCTTGTCGACGTCGACCAGGTCCATCGTGATCTGCTTCGCGCCGGTGCCGATCAATTCGCTGGTCTTCACCTTCTGGAAGTTCAGGTACTTGAGCGCGAGGTGATCGAGGTTGTGCTGCAGCTCGCCCGGCGACACGCAGTAGCTCGCGAGCATCGTGTCGAAGTCGATCCCGACGACCGGCATCCCGTGGCGGCGCAGCACGAGCAGGTCGTACTTCGCGTTCTGCCCGCGCTTCTTCCGCTTCGGGTCGGCGAGGATCGGGCCGAGGTCGCGCGCGATGCGGTCGAGGTCCGAACCGCCCGGGAACAACGGCGGGTCGTGGTTGACCGGCAGGTACCACGCTTCGCGCGGCGTGAACGAGATCGAGATGCCGACGAGCCGCGCACGCAACGGATCGATGCCCGTCGTCTCGGTATCGAGCGCGAACGCGTCGGCGGCCTCGAGCCGCTCGAGCAGCGTCCGGTACGCGGCCGCGTCGTGGATCACGTGGTAGACGTGCTCGTCGTGCGCCTGATCGACGCTGACGCGCTTCATCAGCGAGTCCATCTCGAACGCGCGGAACAACGGCGCCAGCGCGCCGGGATCGGGCTGCGCGGCCTTGAACCGTTCCTCGTCGAATCGCACCGGGGCAGCCAGATCGAACGTCACGAGCTCGAGCGACAGGAACGCCATGTCGCGGTCCTTCTCGAGTTTGCTGCGGACCGCAGCACGATCGACCTGGTCGAGGTGGTCGTACAGACCCTTCACGCTGCCGAAGCGCGTGATCAGCTCGGTGGCGGTCTTCGGGCCGATGCCGTTGACGCCGGGGACGTTGTCGGACGCGTCGCCCATCAGCGCGAGGACGTCGATGACGTGGTCCGGGTCGACGCCGAACTTCGCGCGCGCGGCGTCGGGCCCTTGGATCTCGACGTCCTTGTCCGGCCGCAGGATGTTGTAGAGGCGCACGCGGTCCGAGACGATCTGCAGGAAGTCCTTGTCGCCGGTGACGATGAAGACCTCGTGCCCGGCGGACTCGGCTTGGCGCGCCACCGTCGCGATGACGTCGTCGGCTTCGTACCCCGGGAGTTCGAGGACCGGGATCTGGAACGCCTGCACCAGTTGCTTGATCGCCGGCAGCAGTGCGATCAGTTCGTCGGGCGTCTTGTCGCGCGTCGCTTTGTAGTCGGCGTAGCGCTCGTGGCGGAACGTCTTGCCCGGCAGGTCGAAGCCGCACGCGATGTAGTCGGGATGCTCTTTCTCGATCAGGCGGAACAGCGTCTGCGCGAACAGGAACAGCCCCGACACGTTCTGGCCCTTCGACGTCAGCAGCGGGCTCGTGATCAGCGCGAAGTGGCTGCGATACGCCAGCGCGGTGCCGTCGATCAGGAACACGCGACCCTTGCGGGCGCGCCCGGGTCGTGCCGCTCGCGGATCGGTCCGCTTGTCGTCGGGGAACAACGAACCGGTCGGCATCGCGGCACTCCACGGCCGGCGCGATCGCAGCGAGTTCGCGTCGAGCGCCGGCGCGGCGGGACTATATCGCGCGTCGTCGAAGCTCGCTGCGGGGGTGGCACGGACGCGCGGGACGAGCGACTTCTTCCGCGCGCGGCTGGAGCCCGGGGATGCCCGTGGAGTAATCTCCGCCCTTTCGCCATCGGTGCCCGGAGCACGTCCCGCATGAGCACGCCGCTCGCGATCCCTGGTCTCGAGATCCTGGCCGAGATGGGTCGGGATCGATACGTCCGGCGCTATCGACTCGGCGGCCGAGACGCGCGCTCGCTCGTCCTCTTGGACGGGCTGGATGCGACCGCGGCCGGCGAGGTGCTCGCGACCGCCCGCCGCTTCGTCGGCCAGTCGGTGCGAGGCGTCGCGCCGTTGCTGGACATCGTCCAGCACGCGGGAGGAGCCGGGTTCGTCATCGGCGCCGAGCCGGGCGAGTCGCTGTGGCGGACGTTCGGCGTCGGCGAACTCGCGACGCTGCCGGTGCTGCGTTCCCTCGCCGAGGCGGTCGCGCGGCTCCACGCGCGCGGGCTGGCGCACGGTGCGCTGTTGGCCGACGCGATCCTCGTGCGCGACGCGCAAGGCGCCCCGTGCGTCCTGCCGCCGGTCGTCGCGCCGGAAGCGATCCCGTCCGTCGGGCGCATCGTGGGGCGGTCGGACGCCGAAACCGATGCGTACGCCGCGCTGTCCCCGGTCGCGCGTGACTTGTCCGCGCTCGGTCAATTCGCTTGCCAGTGGATCAGTGGGGCGCGCCCCGAAGCGAGCGCCGGCGTCGGCATCCTGCCGGAGAGCGTCCAGATGCTGGCTTCGCCGGCGACCGCGCAGGCGTTGCGGCTCGTGTTCGAAGCCGCGTCGAAGAATCCGACGGCGCAGGCGAGCCGCGAGTTGCTCGAGCGCATCGGTTGGGTGAGGGATCTCGGGGACGTGCCCGCCG
>JAEUIB010000870.1 GCA_016795255.1 Planctomycetota bacterium | reverse complement strand
AGGCTGTGGGACGGAGCGGTGCTGTTCGTCGAGGGTTGGCGCCCGGCGATCCCGGCCACGGGTCTCCCGGGTGCGTCCGCGGAGCACTCGATGCTCGCCATCGCGCCCATCGTCGTGCTCGTGCTCGGCGGTGTGCTCGGCGCGCTCCGGGTCCGGCGACGATCCCCCGCGCCGGTCGAGCCCGATCCTGACTCGACGCGAATCTCGATGCGCCGTTCGCCGTCGCACCGCGACGCGCGAGCGAGCTGGATGTTCGCGTTTGCGCTCATCGTGCCGTCGGCGTTCGTGCTCGCGTGCGTGACCGCGTTCGGGTGGATCCGACGCGATGCGCCGTTCCAGGCCACGCGCACGATCGCGCTCGACGCGCCGATCGACGCCGAGCTCGTCCAAGGCAATGTGTTCGTCGCTCTGTCGCCGATCACGGAGCTGCCGTCGAATACGGAAGCCCCGACCACGACGCTGTCCGTGCGTTCGGGGTTCGTCGAACTCGAGCGGCGCGGCGACGCATTCGTCGTCGGTGGCTTGCGGTTCGGTGCGGCCGCGCGGGAACTCATCGACGAGGAGCGTCCGCTGCTCGTCGGTCACGTCCGATCCCCGCGGCAACGGTACGGCGATGACGGTTGGCTGTGGACGCGGGGTATCCCGTACGGCTCTCCGAACGATGGGACGTACCTCGCGAACGAACTCGACCTGCGCACCATGGTGCTCGTGCCGATCGGTCGGGATTGGCCAGAGGAGTGGATGCAGCGCCTCGAGGTCGCGACATCCGCGCGCTTCGTGTTGCGCGTGACGGACGACGGCATCGCGCGCGCGGACGCCGTGACGATCGATGGCTTGTCGATCGATGCGTGGTTGGCGCGCCGATGAGTTCGACACGAACGAGGACCGCGATACGCGGGGGACGTCATGAACCGTGAGCCACGTATCGAGATGAACGAGTCCGCGCTCGATCCGGTCGAGGTCGTGCAGTCGCTGCGACGCGAGTCGGCCGAGTGGCTGCGCATCGCCGGTGTCGGGATCGCGATCGTCGTGGGGATCGGGGCGGTCAGTGCGTCGCTGTACGGATCGGTGTACGGCATCCTCGAAGTGTCCAATCCGCTGTTCGCTTTCGTGTTCGGGATCGGTCCGCTCGCGGGTCCGGTCGTTTGCATGCTGGCGATCGCCGCACTCTGGATCGGTGTGCTTCGGTTCGGGCTGCGGCGGCGATCGTGGATCCCGCTGATCGCGACGATGCTCGTCGTCGGCGCGATCGGGCTGCAGGCGGGCATTGCGGTGGAGGCCGCGATCTGCGCTTCATGGCCATCGATGGGTCATCAATCGGATTCGCTTCTCCTCGGGACACTCTGGAGCCCCGGCATCATTCTCGTGAGCTCCGCCGTGTTCCTGCCCGTGCGCGGATTGAAGCTCGTGTCGTGGATCCTGCCCGCGGCCGTCCTTCTGGGCACCGATTTCCGTCTCGCTGTGGCGTTCGGCGCACTCGCCTGCGCTGGTGCGTTGATGACCGTTCCGGTGTCCGGACCGACGTGGCAGCGGCGTTGCGCGCTCGCCGTGTGGATCGTGGGCAAGCTGGTGCTCTTGACGCTCGCCTTCGCGGCGCCGTCGACGATCGCCTTCTTGTTGGCGGTGCCGACGCTCACGGATGCCGGGTTCGCCGCACTCGGCATCGCGGCAGTCTTCGGAATCCGTCGGCTCTCTCGTCGGCCTTGGATCGACCCGAACGCAAGCGGCGCATCCTGGATCCGCGCCGTCGTCGTCGGTCTGTTCGCCGCCGTCAGCGCGGTTTGGTTGGCGCGGGCGTGTGCGGAGTTCTTTCCCCAGGCAAGGCTCTGGTCGTCCACCCACGACCGTTCGACCAGAGACCCCGTCTGGATGTGGATCCTCGGCGTTTGGGGCGTTGGTGGCTTGGCCTTGATCGCCTACTTCACGTCGAGCTTCCGCCGCGAATTCGCGCAGTGGCGGATCGAACGACGATTGCCGAGCCCGGATCGGCTTGCGCGCCTGTTCCAGCGGCGACCAGCGTTCACGATCGGCAGCGGGCTCTGGGCATTCCTCGCCGCGCCGTTGCTGATCACCGTGTTGGCATGGAACCACCGTGTCGCGCCGTTCCAGTCCACGCGACTCCTCGCCGTCGACGCGCCGATCGACGCGATGGACATCGAGAGCACGGAGTTCGTCGCATTGGCGCCCGTGACCGAGATCCCCGAGGGTGACGCGGACGCCGAAGCCGAGCCCGGCGTTCGCAAGGGATTCGTCGATCTGGAGCGATGGGGCGATGCGTACGTCGTCCACGGGTTGCGATTCGACGGCGAGCCGCAAGCGGGGGCATTCGCGCAAGGCGAGGAGCGCACGAGTCTCGTGGGATTCATCGACCGCGGGAGATTGCGCTTCCGAGTCGGCTGGTTCGATGGAGACGACGACGACGAGGTTCGCGAACTCAGCCAGGCGATCTTGAGCTTCGACGCCGCGACGGGGCACATGTCGGTCCGCGAACTCGACCTCGGTGCCGCGGTGCTGCTGCATCGTGGCCCATCGTGGCCCGAGGATTGGAAGCGGCGACTCGAACTCGCTCCGTCCGGGCGCTTCACGTTGCGCGTGACCGACGACGGCATCGCGCGCGCGGACGACGTGACGATCGATGGCCTATCGATCGATGCATGGTTGGCGCAATCCCCGCGGTGACGGAGCGCGCATCGTCGCGGATCACGCAGGTTGTCCGACAGCGCATGCCGTAGCCGAAGGCTCGTTGCTAGTCTTCGCGCAATGTCGTCGCTGCTGTTCTTCGCCAAGATCCCGATGAACGTCGTGCTGTTCGAGCCCGTGCATCGGTTGCTCGCGCAGCATCCCGAGTTGCGGATCACGTTCACGGGCAAGTTCCGCGGCGGGTCGGACTTGGATGGGCTGTTCTCTACGTTCGATCTGCGCGGCGCGGCGACGACGCCGAACTGGCTCGCTCGGTTGCGTGCGTACGACGTCTACGTCTCGCCGGACTTCCGGCTCGCGAGCAAGCGCTCGCGCGTCAAGGTCCACATGTTCCACGGCTTCTCGATCCGCAACTTCGCGATCCATCCGCGCGTGAAGGACTTCGACAAGCTGTTCCTGCTCGGCCCGTACATGAAGCGCCGCTTCCTCCAGAGCGGCATCCTCGCGCCGGACGATCCGCGCATCGAGGAGGTCGGCATGCCGAAGCTCGATCCGCTCGTGCGTGGCGAGTTCGATCGCGTCCGCGTGCTCGAAGCGTTGCGTCTCGATCCGGCGCGCAAGACCGTGTTGTTCGCGCCGACGTGGATCAAGGGCGGCTGCCTCGACGTCCAGGGCGAGGAGATCGTGCGGGCTCTCGCGCGGGTGCCCGTCAACGTCATCGTCAAGTTGCACGACAACAGCTTCGATCCGCGCAAGCAGCGCGTCGACTTCGGCGCCGTGTTGCCGCCGCTGTTCTCGTCGAGCATGCGCATGGCGACGGGCTTCGATTCGAATCCGTACCTCGCCGCCGCCGACTTGCTGATCTCCGACGCGTCGTCCGTCGCGAACGAGTACCTCGTCCTCGATCGACCGCTCGTGTTCTTCCGCTGTCCCGAACTCGAGAAGGATTGGCCGAGCACCGATCGCGAGACGTGGGGCACGAAGACCGGCACGACGATCGAACGACCGGCCGAACTCGAGCGAGCCGTCCTCGAAGGACTCGATGCGCCGACCACGTTGAGCGCGATCCGTCGAGCGGCCGCGGCCGACTTCTTCTACGACCCGGGAACGGCCGCGGAACGCGCCGCACAGCGGCTGCTCGCGTACGCGCGCGAGTGACGTGGCGGTGACGAGGGCGGGCGGGGCGGCTCGCGACGATGCGTCATCGATCGGGTGTTGATCTCGAGGAACTCCGATGAGTGCGTTTCGGCCCACGTCGCTGAGCTCGGCGCTCATCGCTCTGGCGGTCGTCGCGATTCTTGCGTTGGTCGTCGGCTGGCTCGTGGTCCAAGAACTCCTCCCGTCTCGATCGCGGACGCGGGTCCAACTGCCGGCGTCGACGTTGCTCCTCGCCCGTGATCCGTTCCATCACGTGTCGACGTTGCGCGATGCCGAAGGACGCATCCGCCACGTCGTGTCGGGTCACGAGCTTCCAGTCCTCGTCGCGGGCGAGAGTGTCGTGTTGGGCCCGCGGCAGCCCGAGACTTGGGACGCGGATCGCATGGCGACGTTCGCGGTCGATGCGACGTTGGGTTGGCTTTCATGGGGCTTCGAGGCGGCGTCCGTTCCGTTCGAGCTGGAAACGCGCGTCGAGTTCGCCGACGGCACGTCGTGGGTCGTCGCCGTGCAGAACGACGCGGCGCTCCTCGTGCGCTGCGACGTTCGGCCCCCGGAGGGCCAGGGGTTGCAGCAGCGCATCGAGCGCGAACTCCCCGCGCTCGCGCCGGGGGACCGTCCGTGGATCACGGTCGGCGACGAGTACGACGTCACCGATCGCGATGTCGTGTTGACGGTCGCGGGCGAACGGATCCACGAATGGCCCGATGGCCAGGCGTTCCGACGACTCGCGGCGACGCGCGTCGTGTCGGGATGGGTGCGCTGCACCCGGGCTCAGATCTTCGTCGACGAGTTCGGCAACAGTGACGCGTGGGGGCTGACGTTCGACGCCGACGGCTTGGCGCGTTCGATCGGCCGGTGGGCGTCCAACCAAGACGATCCTGCGGAGTTCCTCGCCAACACGTCGCCGACGCGCCGGGATGCCTGTCTCGACATCGTCGAGCCGCTCGATCCGAGCTTCGAGCCCGCGACCGAAACGCTGCGCATCGACGAAGCGCGGCGTCTCGAGTTCGGCGACGTCCTCGAGTTCCCCGGCGCGTGGGCGGACGTCGAGTTCAGCGCGCGGATCACGTTCGACGCGGGCAGCGCGCTCGAACTCCGCTTGCGTGTGCCGAGTCGCGAGTCCGCGGCGGGAGTCGTGTTCCTCGTCGGCGAAGATCCGGCGCTCCGCACGGGGTTCCTGCGCGAGACGCCGTGGCGCTGCGATGCGGCGGGGCAGCTGCTCCCCGCGCTGAAGCCCGCGGCGCAACGACAGGAGCGATCCGTACGGGTTCGGCTCCAAGGCGGAACGTGTCAGGCGTGGGTCGACGGCGTCGAGGGAGTCCTCGAGGCAAACGCGGGTGCGTTCGAGCTCGGGCGGATCGTGCTGGCGCCGCTGTCGGGAGCGATCGAAGTGCGAGACGTCGTCGTCCGACCGATCGCGCACGAGTCGCGTGCGTTCGGCCACGTGAGGTCCGCGGATCCGCGCTTCGCGATGCCGCCACCGGCCGACGTCGGGCCGAGCGATCCATGGCCCGACCTCGACGACCGAGTCGCGTGGCGGTTCTCTCCGGCGCTTCGCGCGGCGCCCGAACTCCGCTCGCGAAGGACGATGCACGGGCAATCCCTGCCGAGTGCGACTCGTTCGAGCGCTCCGATCGTGATGTGTCTCGGTGGCGCCCTCACGGCGCGGCGCGGCGACGCCGACATGCCGATCTGGCCGCGAGCGCTGGAACGCCGACTCGAAAGCACCGCGCGCATCGTCGACCTGTCGTGGAAGAGCGCGTCGCTCGCGACGATGCGCTCCACGTTGGTCGGCCTCGCGCCGAGCCTGCGCCCGGCCGTGATCGTTCTCGCGCTACCGGAGATCGAACTTCCGATCTGCATCGGCGAGGGCGACGAGACCTGCAAGGCCGCGATCGCATCCATCCAGCAACGTCACGAGTCGAGCGTCCGATCCTTGGTCGCCGCGGCGCGGACGATCGACGCCGAGGTCCTGGTGTTCATGGAGAACGAGGGAGCGGAGTTCGACGATCGGATCGCTGTCACGGAAGCAGCGAGGCAAACCGCGAACGCGATGGGAGCGAGCTTCCTCGATCTCGGCCGCTCGTCGACGGCGCCGGGATCGACGAAGGACCAAGAGCAGGCAACGGTCGCGAAGGTGGAGGAGAGGATTCGCCGCGCCCTCCGAATCGGCAAGTGATGGCGCCGGTCGCGCGGTTCGAGCAACAGCGGCTAGCGCACGCGGGTCAGGTCCGCGGGGAGCGTGGGCTCACGGAATCACGACCAACGGTTGGTCGGGTTCATCCGCTCGAGCGAGGGCGACCAGCGCGAAGGGGGCCGGGAAACGTGAACGTGAACGGGATTCTGGAAAACGGTGACGGTGGCGCGGGAACCGGAGGCACCGGAGGCAAGGGCGAAGGGGTGGAACGAT
>JAEUIB010000866.1 GCA_016795255.1 Planctomycetota bacterium | reverse complement strand
CGGAGGTGCTGGCGCGCGAGTTCGCGATCCCCCGCGAGAGTCAGGACGAGTTCGCCGCGCAAAGCCAACAGCGCGCGCGAGCGGCGCGCGATTCGGGGTTCCTGGCCGGCGAGATCGTCCCGATCGTCGCGCCGCCGCGCTCGAACGCTCCGTTCACGACGGACGACGGGATTCGCGACGACGTGACCGTCGAGAAGCTGGCCCGGCTGAAGCCCGTGTTCGATCGCCGATTCGGCACCGTGACGGTCGGTAACGCGTGTCAGGTCACGGATGGCGGCGGCGCGATGTTGGTCGCATCGGTCGACGAAGCGCGTCGCCGGTCGTGGCCCGTGCTCGCGCACGTCGTGGACGTCGTGTCGGTCGGCTGCGATCCGCGGCGCATGGGCCTCGGCCCGGCTGTCGCGATCCCCGCGTTGCTCGCGCGGCACGATCTGCGCGCCGCGGACATCGACCTGTTCGAGATCAACGAAGCGTTCGCGGTGCAGGTCCTCGCGTGTCTCCGACAACTCGGAGACCAGGCTCCCGGACCCGATCGACTGAACGTCCACGGCGGAGCCATCGCGCTCGGTCACCCGGTCGGCGCGAGTGGCGTGCGCATCGTCGGCACGCTCGTTCGTGCGCTGCGCCAACGCGGCGGCAAGCGTGGGATCGCGTCGCTGTGCGTCGGCGGCGGGCAAGGAGCGGCGGTGCTCGTCGAGATCGCGGAGGGAACGTGAACGCAGCGCGCGTCGACGTCGAGGGGCCGCTCGCGATCGTCACGTTCGACGTGCCCGATCGCGACGTCAACGTGTTCACCGAGGCCGCGCTGGTGTCGCTGACCGACACGATCGTCGCGGCGTCGGATCGCCCCGGCGTGCGCGCGGTCGTCGTGCGCAGCGCGAAGAAGGCGAACTTCTGCGCCGGAGCCGATGTCGAGTCGATCGCGTCGGTGACGAGCCAAGCCGAGGGGCAACGCCTTGCGCGACTCGGGCAACAGTCGTTCCAGCGGATCGAACGCCTCGCGAAGCCCGTCGTCGCCGCCGTCCACGGCGCGTGCGTCGGCGGCGGACTCGAGTTCGCGCTCGCGTGCCACGGGCTGATCGTGTCGCACGACCCGAAGACGAAGCTCGGGCTGCCCGAGACGCAACTCGGCATCGTGCCGGGCTTCGGCGGGACGCAGCGCCTGCCGCATCGCGTCGGCGTGCCGGTCGCGCTGGACATGATCCTCACCGGTCGCTTGATCAAGGCGCGCGCGGCCGAGCGCATGGGCTTGGCCGACGATTGCGTGTGCCCGTACCAGATCGAACGCGAAGCGAAGCGCTACGCGCTCGAACTCGCGGACGGCAAGCCACGCCGCAACGCGAAGCGTCGGCGCGGAGCGCTGCGGCTGCTCGGCCGAATCGGATTCGTGCGCCGGTTCATGCTGTCGCGCGCGAAAGCGGCCGTGCTCGCTCGGACGGCCGGGGTCTACCCGGCGCCGCTGCGGGCGCTGGCGCTCGTCGATCTCGCGTTCAGCGCGGATCGCGAAGCCGCATTCGTGGCCGAAGCGACTGCCGTCGGCGATCTGCTCGCCGGTGACGTCGCGCATCGGCTCGTCGACCTGTTCCTGCTGATGGAACGGTTGAAGCGGCGCGGGGCCGAAGGCCGTGGGCTGCGCTCGGGCGATCTCGTCGGGGTCGTCGGCGCCGGCGTCATGGGCGCCGGGATCGCGAAGGCGTTCCTCGATCGCGGAGCTCGCGTGCGACTCGTCGACGTGACGCCCGACGCGCTCGGGCGGGGGACTCGGGCGATCGCGGCTCAGTCGGCGAAGGACGTCTCTCGGCGGCGCGCCACTGCGAACGAAGCACGCGCGACGCTGGACCGTCTGGAAACGGACACGGAGATTCGAGGCCTCGAGGCCGCCCGCGTCGTCGTCGAAGCGGTCGCCGAGAAGATCGAGATCAAGCGTCAGGTCTTCGCGAAGCTCGAGCGTGCGTGCCCCGAGCAGGCGCTGCTCGCGAGCAACACGTCGTCGTTGCCGTTGGCGACGATCGGCGCCGAGTTGGGTTCGCGAGGGCGCGTCGTCGGGCTGCACTTCTTCAATCCGGTCGAGCGGATGCCGCTGGTCGAGATCGTGCGTTCGCCGACGACGTCGGAAGCGACCGTCGTCGAGGCGTGCGCGATCGTGCGCGACCTCGGCAAGTACCCGGTGTGCGTCAAGGACCTGCCGGGGTTCGCGGTGAACCGCGTGCTCGCGCCGTATCTCGCGGAGGCATTGTTGCTGGTCGAGGAGGGCGTCGACCTCGACGTCATCGACGACGCGATGCGGCGCCTCGGTTTCCCGATGGGGCCGATCCGTGTGCTCGACACGGTCGGACTCGACGTCGCGACGGCGGTCGCGGACTCGTTGAAGCCAACGCTCGGCGCGCGCCTCGCGGAGCCTCGGATCGGCCGCGAACTCGCGGCGATGGGGCACCTCGGCGACAAGAGCCGGGGTGGCTTCCGCGTCCGACGAGGCAAAGGTTCCGTCGCGGCGCCGTGGCTCGCGGACGCGCTCACGCGAGCGGGCGCGGTCGCGCGCAGTCCGAAACCGGATGCGGACGAGATCCGCGATCGACTGTGGTACGCGCTGCTGTGTGAAGCCGCGTTCGCGCTCGAGGACGGAATCGTCGACGAGCCGGCGCATCTCGATGCGGCGCTCGTGCTCGGCGCCGGATTCCCGCCGGCGCACGGCGGACCGGTTGCCGTGATCGAGTCCCTTGGTCGAGCTGCCGTGGTGGCGCGGCTCGAGGCGCTGCATCAGCGATTTGCGCCGCGATTCCAGACGAGCGCGTGGCTGAGGGGCTGAACGGCGAGCGGAACAGGACCCACGGGAAGCGAGGATCCGAACGGAAACCGGAACGGGCGAGGCGTGTGCGTTTTCGCGCACCCCACCGTTCGCCGGACTTCGTCGCCGTGCTGCTACCATTGCCACGCGATCGGCGGAACCCGCCGTTTGCCCGGAACGTCAACGTGGTCCAGAATGCACGGACCGATGCACCGAAGATGATTGGAGTGCGTGATGAAGTCGAGATTGGCAACTTTGCTGCTGCTTGCCGCGAGCCTCGTTTGGGCTGATCCGGCATCGGCGGCGATCATCGTGACGGGGTTCCCGGCGAAGATCCAAGACGCGGTGGACCTCGCGCTGTCGAACGCCGACACGGCGGACATCATTCGCGTGTTGCCGGGGACGTACCCCGAGCACGTCGTCATCGACTTCAGCGGCACGAACCAGGCGATCCTGAACCTCGAAGGCACCGGCAACGGGAATCACGTGATCACCGACGGCGTCGAGGTGCTCGACGCTCGGCTGGTCACGCTGTTCAACTTCACGGTCGACTCCAATCACGGCGACGGCGATGCGGCGATCTTCGTCGACAACACGGTCGGCTTCGCGGCGATCTCGTGCCGCGGCGTCGCAGGGGACGACGGCGGGCTCGACGTCGAGGACACGTTCGAAGTCATCGTCAGCAACTGCATCTTCTCCGGCATGGACGAATCCGTCGCCGCGGACTCCGGCTACGGCCTCCGCATCCGCGGGCGCACCGATCACGAAGTGAAGAACTCGACGTTCTCGTCGAACGAGTTCCGGGCGATCTGGGTCGAGGCGGACCGTTCGCGCGTCCAGTCGTGCGTCGCGCAACAGACGGGGCCGGGTGCGAGCACCGATGCCGTGTTCGTGTCCGGAATGCAGAACCTCGTGCGCAAGTGCAAGATCCGCGACAACGACGGCGACGGACTCGTGGTCTCCGGAGTGTGCGTCGTCCGCGACAACACGATCGAAGACAACCAGCGCGTCGGAATGCGTCTCGGCATCGACGGCGCGACGACGTTCAGCGGCGGCCAGGTCCGCAAGAACACGATCCGCGACAACGGCTCGGTCGGCTTGTTCGTCGACGACGACCAGATCGGCGCCGAGATCCGCGAGAACGGCATTCGCAACAACGAGTCGTGCGGCATCCAGATGCTGAGCGGCGCACACCTGCTCTACAAGAACAGCGTCCGCGAGACGAGCAACGGCGCGGTCGGTGGTCACGGCATCTTCATCGACGCCACGTCCGACGGGAACAACCTCGAAGGCAACAGCGTGCGGGACAACGCCGGTCAAGGCATCCGCGTCGAGGGCGATCGCAACTACATCACCTTCAACACGGCGAAGGGCAACGACGGCATCGACGAGGATCCGGGTTCGTCGGGCAACGCCGGGCGCGGCAACAAGACGTCCGGCGGAGTCAACGACTTCCCGTGAGGCGAGTCCGTCCCCCGTTGCGAATTCTCCGCCCGGAGTTCCCATGCCGAACGAGTTGAAGGGCCACGCGGTCATCGGTCAGTCCGGTGGGCCGACGGCTGTGATCAATCAGAGTCTGGTCGGCGTCGTCGAGGAAGCGCGCCGGCACGGTTGCATCGACGGCATCTACGGCGCGCTGCACGGCGTGCGTGGATTGCTGGACGACCGATTGATCGACCTGCGGGCGGAGTCCGCGGCGACGCTCGAACGCGTCGCCGCGACGCCGGCTTCCGCCCTCGGTTCGGTGCGCAAGAAGCCGACGCGCGAAGAGTGCGAACGCATCGCGTCCAATCTCCGTGAACGTGGAGTCCGCTACGTCTTCTACATCGGCGGCAACGACAGCGCCGAGACCGCGCACCTGCTGTCCGAGCTCGGGCGCGGTACGGGGCACGAGCTCCGGGTCTTCCACGTTCCGAAGACGATCGACAACGACCTGCTGGTCACCGACCACTGCCCGGGCTTCGGTTCGGCGGCTCGGTTCGTCGCCGCGGCGACGATGGGAGACAACCTCGACAACCGGAGCCTGCCGGGCGTCAAGATCAACGTCGTGATGGGGCGCCACGCGGGGTTCCTGACCGCAGCGACGGCGCTCGCGCGGATCGAGCCCGACGACGGGCCGCACCTCGTCTACTTGCCGGAGACGGCGTTCGACGTCGGTCGCTTCCTCGACGACGTGAGCCGCGTCGTCGCGAAGTGGAAGCGTTGCGTCGTGGCCGTGTCCGAAGGGATCCACGACGCGAGCGGCCGTTTGATCGTCGAGGGCCGCGAGAAGGACTCGCACGGCAACGTCCAACTGTCGGGGTCCGGCGCACTCGGCGATCTGCTCGCGGATCACGTCAAGCGGCACCTCGGTGAGGGTGCGCGCGTGCGCGCCGATACGTTCGGGTACCTGCAGCGTTCGTTCCCCGGATTCGCGTCCGAAGTCGATGCGAGCGAGGCGCGACGCGTCGGGATCGACGCGGTCAAGGCCGCGGTCTCGGGGCAGCACGACAGCGGCTCGATCGCGCTGCGCCGGACATCGAACTCGCCGTACACGGTCGAGACGTTCGTCACGCCGCTGGCCTCGGTCGCGAAGAACACGAAGTCGTTCCCGGCGGAGTGGATCGTGCCGGCTGGCAACGACGTCACCACCGGTTGGCTCGACTACGTCCGGCCGTTGGTCGGTTCGCTGCCCGACGTCGCACAACTTGCGCGCGTACCCGTTCCGCCGCGGAGCTGATCCGCGCTAGCGCGACGTGCGACGCAGCATCGTGCCGAACACTTCCTCGGCGCAGGGTTCGTAGTTCGCCTTGAAGTACGCGGCGAGCAGCGGCAATCGACGGTCGAGGGGTACGCCGTCGACGTGCAACGCGCCGATGACGTGACTGGCGAGCAGATAGCGCGGCTTGGTCCGCTCGAGAGCGGCAATGAACTCGCGTTGCATGTCCGGCGTCGCCGCGTACGCGGCATACGCGTAACGCGTCGCGATCGGGCGCTCGACGAAGTAGTACGCGGCGCCGGCGTTGCAGAAGTCGACGAAGGGCTCGCCGGGCGGGAGCCGCTCGTCGAGCCATGCCTTGAGCGCGGTCAGGACTTGCGCCTGCGTGTCCGGGACCAATACGTCGCGCATGCGGCGCGGCGGGGCGTAGCTGAAGCCGCCGCCCGGAAGATCGGGCTCGACCTCACTGATCCGTGACCACTGGCGGACGAGGGCGTACGCGGGCTCGAACGCCGTGAACAGGAACCCGACCACCAGACACGCGGGCGCGAGCCGCAGCAGCGCCGGCCGCAGCGAACACGCTCGCAGCGCGTCTTCGGCGATCATCAACGCGAGCGGCCACAGCAGCGCAGCGGCGTACGCGAAGTGCCCCGCGTCCGAGCGACCGAGCGCCGTTCGATAGACGACGAGGCCGACGATCGCGATCAGCAGACGTTGCGCGTCGCGCACGGCAAGTGGGGCGGACATCGAGCGAACGACGAGGTACGCGAGCGTGCCGACGAACACGAGTGGGGCGACGAACGCGATGAACGTGCCGTCGCCGAGGAACGCCTTGAGATCCGCGCCGGAGGCCGATGCGAGCCACTCGGAGAACGACGGGAACGGTAGTCCCCAGACCGGCAACTGCAGCGCGACCTGTTGCACGGAGTTGTCGACGAACGCTCGCAACGCACCGTGCGACGCGAGATACGCGACGAACGGTGCGGCACCGATGCACGCGCCGATCGCGAACGGCGACAGTTGGCTCACGAACGAGCGAACGAGCGGGACGCGACCGCGACGGAACCACGCGTCGAGCGCGAAGTACGCGGCGGCGGCGAGGCTCGTGTAGATGCCGATGTCGAGCGACCAGAACACGCCGACGCCCGCGGCGATCCCGGCGATCGACAGATGGCGTCGAACGCGTCGGCGCGATGGGGCGGACTCGTCTCCGTGTGCGGCCTCGATGGCGCGCAGCAAGCACGCGACCGCGAGGAACATCGGAATGAACCGCGGCTGCAGGTACAGCCCTCGCGTCGCGAAGCCGAGCGCGACGACCAGCGCGACGTACGGCGACCGCAGGATCGGCAACAGCATCCACAGGAACGCTGCGTGGGTGACCGCATAGAGCACGTTGAGCGTCGCGCGGTCGGCCCACAGCGAGTCGCCGATCCACTCCATCGTCCACGCCGAACGCAGCGCGTTCTGGACGAGGCCGTGCTGCAGATAGAGGTCACGGAACGGCACGAGACCGTCGCGGGTCATCGCGCCGAGCGTCAGCCACTCGCCGGAATGGAACAGGTCGATCCCGCCGTGCACACCGAAGTGCGACACCAACACCAGGACGAGCCATGGGGCGGCGACGTTCCACGCGAACGGACTGCGGACCGGCGGGGCGGATGCATGCGCCCCATCGTCCTCCGAGCGCGTTCGCCAAGCCCACGCGATCGCCGCCGCCGTCGCGATCCCGCCGAGGATCCACGTCGCGGTGATCGCCTCGTCGCCGTTCAGGAACCGAACCGCGGCGAGCAACGCGAACGGCCGCGCGAGGACGAGTGCACCGAGTCCTCTGCGCGGAGCGAGGACGAAGCACACACCGATCAGCGTCGTTGCCGATCCGACGAAGACGGCCGCGATGCGGACGATGCTGGTCGCGAGCGAAGCGTCCGGCAGCGTCCGAGGTCCGACCGAGAGCCAAGCGACCGCCACGCACGCCGCGCAGACGACGAGATCGGCGATGGGACCGTTCAGGGCATTCCGCCACGACCGCGCATCTTCGGCCGGCGCTGGAACCGTCGTGCGACGACGCGACGAGCGCCGAGCGAGCGCGGCGCCCAGCAGCGCGCCGACGGGGCCGGTGGCCGTCGCCAACGCGATCGACGCAAGCCCGATCGTCGGCAGCCGGGCGGATTGCGCGGCCCAATGAGCAAGCGTCGCGAGGGTCGCGCCCGCGGCGACGTGCCACCAGCCCGACGTACGGATCGACGAGGCGGTCGACATCCCGGCCCGCAGGAATCGAGCCGCGGCCCACGCGAACCCGGGCAGCAGGAGCACCGTGAACAGGAACAGCCGCGTCTCGAAGCCCTTGGCTTCGTTGCGTTCGGCGAGCAGGCCGATGACGTCGGCGGGCAGCGCAGCGTCGAACAGCGTCGAAGTCGACGCGATCCACCAGGCGAGCGCTAGGCCGAACGACGCAAATGCAACGAT
>JAEUIB010000837.1 GCA_016795255.1 Planctomycetota bacterium | reverse complement strand
CGAAGAACTCCCCGATCGTGCCGCGGCGCGCGGGCACGAGCAGGTCGTCGCGATCGACCGCCGAGCCGCAACGCAGGCACGGCGTGGACGGTGCTGGATTGCCACAGACGGGGCAACGTGAGGTCGGCATCGAACGCCGAGGATAGGGGACAGGCGGGGAACAGGTGCACGGTCACCGACGTGCCCGAACGGACAGCGCAGCCGCCCGTCACTTGTCCCGATCGCCAGGCTGCGCGCGCAGCGTCAGCACGCTGATCTCCGGAGGCACGCGGAACCGCACCGGCAGGATGCTCGTGCCGACGCCGGACGTCACGTACACGTGTCTGCCTTCGTCGACGACGTGGCCGAACGCGTAGATCCTGCGCGAAGGCACGACCAAGCGGCCGAGCAGCGGCAAGTCGACTTGACCCCCGTGCGTGTGGCCCGCCAGCGTCAGCGACACGCGCGACGGGATGTCCGGCAGCACGTCGGGGTTGTGCGTCAACGCGAGGATCGTCGCGTCCTCCGGAACTTGCGCGAGCGCGGCTCGCACGTCGTGCGGTCCCTCCCAGTAGTCGCTGATGCCCGCGAGGTAGAACGTCGCGTCCTTCCACGTCAGCCGCGCGGCGCGGTCGTCGATCACGGCGATGCCGTGGGTCTCGAGCGCTTCGCGCACGCGCGTCGCCGACAACCACCAATCGTGATTGCCGAGCACCGCGAACACTCCGAGCGGAGCCTCCAGTCGCGCGAGTTCGCGCGCGATCGCTTCGGGCTCGACGAACGTCCCGCCGATGACGTCGTGGATCACGAAATCGCCGGCGAGCAACACGAGGTCGGGCCGCACGGCATTCGTCGCGTCGACGACGCGCGCGAGGTTCGCCGGACCGTTGCGCGGCGATCCGGTGTGCAGATCGGACAGCAACGCGATCTTCAGTCCATCGAGCGCATCGGGCCATTTCGGCGGTTCGAGCGCGACGTCCCGCACGACGAGCCGACCGGGCCCGATCCAGAACGTCTCCGCCGCGAGCCACGTGGCAGCCAACGCGAGCACGACGAGTACGGCAGCGAGTCTTCGGCGACGCATGCCCGTTGGTCTACCCGCTGCATCCGCCGCGTCCGTCGGCGTGTCCAAAGAAGTCGCGGCGAGGTTGCGCGCTCGAACCCGCACGTTCTGTCAGGTCGCAGCCGCATCGAGATCGATGCGAGGCGCGGTCGCGATGCGACCGGCGTCCGGTGGCCGGAACATTCCGAACCGATCGCCAACGCTCCGGGCTCGGTGTCGTAGTGCGTCGTGGCCCTGGACCCGCCGTTGCATTCGCTTGGGGATCGTTCCATGAAGCTCGTCTCGACGCTCCTTGCCGCTTCGTTCGCTTTCGCCACCCTCGGAGCCGCGGCGTTCTGTGCCTGTCCGTACCGGACGGTGTTCACGCAGTACGGCTCGGGTTGCAGTCCGCTCGCGATGGCGGCTCCGACGCTGTCGGGCGACACCGTGCCGTCGTCGACCGGCTGTGGCATCCGTCTCGTGTTCTCCGTGTCGATCTGCTGCGGAGCACCGACGAACCAGTGGTTGTTCGCGGGCATCCAGTCGCTGGCCGTCCCGATGCAGGACGGCTGCACGTTGCTGGCGTCACCCGATGTCCTCGTGCCCCTGCCGGCCACGATCGGCCCGACGAAGGTGATCGCGGACCTGCCGCCGACTCCGCTGTTCGTCGGAGCGACGCTGTTCCTCCAAGGTGCCGTCGAGCGTCAGTGGAACGGCGGACCGAGCCTGCAGTTCACGAACGGGCTCGAGATGCACTTCGACCCCTGAACGCTCGCCTGTGCGTGAGTTCGCGAACGAGACGGCCCTCTCCCCGCAAGCCGCGCGGAGAGGGCCGTCGCGTCGATGGGAAAGGGCCCGGACGGACGGCAACGCGTCGGGGATCCGCGGCATGAAGGTCCGAGCCGTCGGGTGCTATCGTCGCCCCGCGCCAACCTCATGGGGGGAGACCATGCTCCGGTTCGGAACCGTCGTTCGCACGCTCGGCTTCGTGCTCGGGTGCTCGATGTTCGCGATCGTGTTCGCGGTCTTGCCAGGCTGTGACGAGTTCGGCGAGCCGGATCCGCCGCCGACCGGGACATATCGATTCGTGACCCTGGACCGACAGTACGGTCAACCGATCGCAGTGTCGCCAAGTGGGTTGGTGGCTTGGTTCCGCATCGACTACCGCGGACCCAAGTCCTGGCTCGAGATCGTGATCGAGAACCGGATCGACGACGCATTGGTCGGAACCGAAGTGCTCCTGCGACGCCAGTTCGGGATCGACGACTTCGTCAAGAGCGACGACGCATCATGGTCGGTCGTTCGTGAGCCGTTCACGAAGACCGGCCAGATGCTGTCGTTGACGCTTGTCGATCTCCCGGAAGTGCTGCGTGACGGGCGAACTACGTTGGCGACCGTCGCCATTTCG
>JAEUIB010000818.1 GCA_016795255.1 Planctomycetota bacterium | reverse complement strand
AGAGCCCGTTCACGACGTCCCTTGGCGACGGAGTGGTTTCCACGGCGCGCGAGCTTGGAGCCGAGGGATAACTTCGGGTCGCGCTTCGCGCTCCACCCACTCGATTGAAGGCGTCGATGGAGGACGGGGACGGAGGCGGGTCTGTCCCCACCCGAGCTCAATGGGCATGACGGGGACGGAGGCGCCTCTGTCCCCGTGTCCCCCTGGCCGGATGCCGTTGTTGGTGGCGAACGCGACCGGTACCCGCGTGCGATTGCCGGCGGCAGACGCACGCGGGTGATGTGGCGATTGCGGCTTGGGTGATGACGTCACCCGGACAGGATGGCCGGCGATCTTGTCCGGATGTTCGGTGGGCTTCCTCCGCTGTTCAGCGGGAGATGCCTGCTCGGTGGAAGACGGCTCTCGCTTCCTCTTGGGCCCGGGCTACGACTCGCGACGCGTCGGTGTACTGCGCGACTCCTCGTTCGACGACGATTTCGCCGTCGACGAAGACCCTCTGGATGTCCGAGCGCTCGGCGGCGTAGACGATCGCGCTGACCGGATCGGGGCTCGGCACGACGTGCGGGCCGCCGAGGTCGATCTCGACCAAGTCCGCGGCGAGGCCCTCGCGGATCGAGCCGAACTCGTGCGCGCGTTCCAGCGCGACCGCTCCGTTGCGCGTGATCAGCGCGAGTGCCTCGAGCGCCGACAGCGAGCCTGGGCCTTCGCGCTGGGCCTGGAGTTGCGCGGCGAGGCGCGCCTCGCGCAGCGCGTCGAGGTTGTTGTTGCACGGAGCGCCGTCGGCCCCGATCGAGACCGGGATGCCCAGGGCCAAGTAGCGGACGATCGGCGCGATGCCCGAGCCCAGCTTGAGGTTCGACGACGGGCAGTGCAGGACGTGCGTGCCGGAGTCGCGGAGCAGCGGCCACTCGGCCGCATCCAGATGGACGACGTGCGCGAGACGGAGTGATGCGTCGAGCATGCCGACGTGATCGAGGTACGCGAGGTTGAACATGCCCGTCTTGCGGCGGACGAACTCGACCTCGGCCTTCTGTTCGGCGCCGTGGGTGTGGATCAGGGCTCCGTGCGATCGCGTCGCCGCCGCCACGTCGCGCAACAACGCCTCGGAACACGACAACGCGAAGCGCGGCGCGAAGCACGCGCGCAGGCGGGAGTCGGAGTGCGGCGGGTATTCGCGCAGGAATCGCTCGGCTTCGCGGAGCGCGTCGCTCGTCGATTCGGCGAGGCCCTTCGGCACGTCGTCGCCGTGGTCCATCAGGCATTTGCCGACCGTCGCCTTCAGCGGAGTGCGCGCGTACGCGTCGAACGCCGCGTCCGTGTGGTGCACGGTCTCCATCGTCAGCGCCGCGGTCGTGCCGGAGCGCAGGAGCTCGAGCGCCGTGAGTTCGCACGACGCCGCGAGACTCGTCGGATCGTGCGCCGCCTCGAGCGGCCAGATGCGCTGCTTCAGCCAGTCGAGCAGCGGGCGGTCGTCGGCCGCGCCGCGGAACAGCGTCTGGCAGCCGTGGACGTGCGTCTGGACGAAACCCGGCACCAGCGCGTGACCGTCGAGGTCGACGACGCGATCGGCCGTCGGCGTCGCGGTTCCCCGCACCAGCGCGACGACGCGGCCGTCCTCGATCAGCACCGATCCCCGGAACACCGAGTCGGTCGCGTTCATCGTGACGATGATGCCGTCGCGCAGCAGCGTCCTCACCGCGGCGCCTCCACGGGGACGCGGAACAGCTTGACCTCGACCGTCGCCGCGCCTTCGTCGAACGGGATCGTCATGACCGTTTCGAGATGTTGCGGCGCCCAGGCGTCGACGACCTTCGTGATCTCTTCGATCTCGCGCGAGTAGTACACGAACTTCGGCCGACCGTCCGGCGTGTCGAGCACCACGCGTCGTTCGGCGCTCGAGACGCGCAGCGGCGTCGTCCGCAGGCCGCTCATCATGTGGATCATCTTCGGGATGTCGGACATCACGAGTTCGTCGGGCGCGGTGTTGTGCTTCAGCCAATCGACGAGCTCGATCAGCTTCGGATGCGTCTTGTACGTCGCGTACTCGCGCGGCACCGGCTTCAGTTCGCGCTCGGCGAGGAAGCGCTGGTGCTCGGGGATCAGCGAGCTGACGACGAACAGCGCGAGCAGGCCGATCGACGTGAGTGCGACGACGCGTGGCGCGAACTGCGGAACGCGACGCCGCAGGTCGAGGCGGGCCCACGTCGCCGGCGACAACGCTGCGGCGCAGAACGCGACCGCCGCTGCGCCCGCGCAACCGAACACGAGCAGCGCGTACTCGGTGGACCAGCGCCCGAGCACCGTCGGCTCGACCGATTGCTTGCGCCCGAGCGCGATCGCCGCCGCGGTGAACGCCACGCCGACGGCGACGCGCAGGGTGCGCCGGTCGAGCAGCGCGAGGCCGACGCTCGCGATCGGCGCGATCGCCAGCGCGTACGTGCCGAGGATCAGCATCTGCACGGGCATGTAGAAGCGCTGCTGTTGGTCGAACGGCCAGATCAAGTACAGCGCGACGTACCCGGCGAGCGTCAGCGCCGCGAGGGTCGAGCCGCGCGTGACGAGGCGGATGAGCCCGATCACGAGGAGCGCGAGCAGGACGTACCCGCCGGCGTGCAGTCGCGGGCCCGATTTGTCGACGCGTGCGGCGAGCAGGCCGCCCTTGCTGTTGTTGACGAGGAACTTGCCCGAGCTCTCGACGAACACCGCGAGGTTGCGCCGAACGCGCTCGATCATGCCCTTGGCGTCGATCCGCGGCATCGTCTCGTCGACGTCCTTCGTCAGGTCGAGCGCGTACTTCGCGAACAGCTCGTCGCCGTAGCTCGACGATTTCGCGCCGTCCAGCGTCGCGTTGCGGACGGCGAACGCGCCGGGCAGCGCGACGGTGAACAGCGTGCACACGGCGAGTTCGCGCAGCAGCGTGGATCGCGCGACCTGCCCTCGGCCCGCGACGAGGCGCGCGATCAGCAACGCGGGCAGCACGGTGATCCCCGCGGTGCGTGTCAGCGTCGCGAGGCCGGCGAACAAGCCGCACAGCGCGGCGCGTCGCGCACCGCCGCGGCGGCGGAAGTCTTCGCCGATCACGAGCGCCGCGAGGAACAGCGCGGTGAACAACGGCTCGCTGCGCAGGAACGCGACCGCGTACTGGACGAAGAACACCGACGAACCGGTCAGCGTCGCGAGGATCAACGCGTGCTCGCGCGACGCGCGCAACACGCGGCGACCCGCGAGGTACGTCAGCCAGACGCACGCGACGCCGGCCAGCGAGACCGCGTCGCGCAGCGCGGCCCAATTCTGAGGATCGCCGCTGACGCGGATGGCCAGCGCGAGCCAAGCCGGGAATCCCGGAGGGAACTTCGCGTGCGGAACGCCTTGGAACTCGAAACCGTCGCCGCGCGCCAGCGACTGCGCGAGCCCGACGTATGCGGCGGCATCGGGGTCGACGACCCAGTAGCCACGCCCCGGCGCCATGAACAACACGGCCGCCGTCGCGGCGAGGATCAGCGCCAGCACGGCTCGCGCCTGATCGCGCGTCATGGAGCGATCCCCCGTTCCAGGTGTTCGAAGACGCGCGCGTCGGGATCGGCGGCCCGCGCGCGTTCGAACCAACGCGCGGCGTCGTCGGTGTCGCCGCCGAGGAAGCGCGCGCGACCCATGCGCGCGAGCAGTTCGGCGTCGTCGGCGCGCCCGTCGAGCGCGTGGCCGTAGAACTCCGCGGCCCGCGTGAAGTCGCCGCGCAGCAGGAAGAAGTCGCCGACGTCCCGCTGCAGCTCCCACGTGATCGTGCCGGCGCGCGTCTGCGCTTCGTAGTCGCGGACCAGATGTCCCTCGCGCAAC
>JAEUIB010000759.1 GCA_016795255.1 Planctomycetota bacterium | reverse complement strand
CTGTGGTCGACGGCGGTCGCATCGAAGGACGGGCGTCGTTGGCGCGTGCGCGAGCGCATCGTGGACGACCGATCCGGGCAGGTGTTCACCGACGCGTCGTCGTGGTGGTGGGCCGCGCTGCTCGAGCGGTCGACGGGACCGTGGTGGGCGTGGACCGTGCTGGAACCGATTCCCGGCTCGGGATGATCCCGGCGCGGTCCCGCGAGCGGGCTGCCCGCAGCCCGTCGGAAGGGGCCGCCGAGCCGTCGGGCGAGCGAGAGCGAGCAGGGCAAGGCGCGCCGACGAGGCGTATCGAAGAAGGGATACGGCGAGGAGGCGCAACGTGGCCCTGCTCGCTCGTAGCCGGCCGAATGCCGGCGGACTCTTTCGACGGGCTGCTACCCTGTCGCGCCGATGATCCGCGACCTCGCCGCGCACGATGGACCGCTGCCCGAGTACGACGTTTGCATCGTCGGTTCGGGCCCTGCCGGCACGACGGTCGCCGCCGAACTCGCCGACAGCGGGTTGCGCGTCGCCGTGCTCGAGTCCGGCACGCAGCGCACCAGCGCACGCGGGGACCGCCTGCGGCGCGTCGACAGCGTCGGCATCACGATCAAGGATTACTCGCGCGAGCGCGTGCTCGGCGGCGCGTCGTCGACGTGGGCCGGGTTGTCGAGTCCGCTCGACCCGATCGACTTCGACGAGCGGCCGTGGCTCGGAGCGCCGGGTTGGCCGATCACGCGCGCCGAACTCGATGCGGACTACGAGGCCGCGGCCGCGCGGTACCGGTTCCCGCCGCGCGCGTGTTTCGCGTCGGACGGGTTCTTGCGGCTGCGCGCGAAGAGCCCGCTGCAGCCGGCGTTCGAAGCGCTCGACGAGAAGATCTTCCTCGCGCGCACGACTCCCCAGCATTTCGGGCGCGAGCACCGGGCCGTCTACGAGGGCGAGCGCGTCGACCTGTGGCTCGACGCGACGGTGCTACGTCTCGAGTCCGACGCGGGGACGGCGCGCATCGCCGCCGCGCACCTTCGCGCGTCGAACGGGAAGGCGACGACGATCCGCGCGCGCGCGTTCGTGCTGGCCTGCGGCGGCATCGAGAACGCGCGCTTGCTGCTGCTGTCGCGGGATCGTTGCGAACGCGGACTCGGCAACGAGCACGACCAGGTCGGCCGCTGGTTCATGAACCATCCGAAGAACTACTTCGGAGTGCTGCGTCTCGCGCAGCCCGTCGAGGCCGCGCCGTACTGGTTCGGCTGCGTCTACGAAGGATTCGCCGGTTACGGCGGACTGCGCCTGACCGAGGCCGAGCAGCGCCGCCGCCGGGTGCTGAACAGCTACGTCCGCTTCGAGCCGTTGTTCCCGTGGTCCGACAATCGCGGCGTCGAGGCGTTCATCCTGCTCGTGAAGCGCGCGACGTTCGTGTTGCGGAGCTTCATGCGCACGAAGGCCGGCGAAGTCATCGAGCTGCGCGACTACGCGGAGACCGGCGACGACTCGTCGCTGCAGAACGAGCGCAAGGGTTTCGTCGGCTGGCTCGGCGTGCTCGGGCTCGTCGTGCTGAACCTCCATCGCGTCGCGCAGTACGGGTTCTTCCGGTTGGTGAAGGCGGTGCGCCCGAAGATCCGGCGCGTCCGCTTGCGCAACTTCATGGAGATGGAACCGCGCGCCGAGCACCGCGTGACGTTGTCCACCGAGTCCGACGAAGACGGCAAGCCGTTGCCGCGCGTCGAGCACGCGCCGTCCGCACTCGATCGCCGTTCGTTGATCGAGCTGCATGCGACGTTGCGCGCCGAGTTCGAGCGCACCGGGATCGGTCGACTCGAAGGCGAACTCGAGCGGGCCGAGCCGTGGCCGATCGACCAGGACGCGTCGCACCACCTCGGCGCGACGCGGATGGGTCGTGATCCGGCGACGTCCGTCGTCGATCCGAACCTGCGCGTGCACGGCGTCGACAACGTCTATTGCGCCGGAGGCTCCGTGTTCCCGACCAGTGGTTGCGCGAATCCGACGTTCACGATCGTCGCGCTGTCGATCCGGCTCGCGCGGCACCTGCGCGAGCGCTTGGTCAAGAAGGAGTCGCGATGAGTGCGCGCGGAGTGTGGATCATCGGTGCCGGCAAGCGCGTGGTCGAGACCGCGTATCCGGCGTTCCAGCGCGCGACGCGCGAATGCTCGGTCCTCGGCGTGTTCGCGCGTCATGCGCGCGATCTGGCGATCGGCGGATCGACCGTCCGCGTCGAGGACGCCGCGCAGATGACGGCGAGTCGCTTGCGGGACGTCGATCTCGTCTACGTCGCGGTCGGCAAGGCCGCGCTGCCGGTCGTGCTCGGCGCGCTGGCGAAGTTCGACATGAGTCGCGTCGACCTGCTGATCGACACGCCGGTGCTGTTGCCGAAGCAGTTCCGCCACGCGTCGCGCTTCGCCGGGTTCCGCCGTGCGTTCGTCGCCGAGGACTGCATCGAATTGCCGTGGTACGACACGATCGCGCGCGCGCGCGACGCCGGGTTGCTCGGCGCGCTGCGCGAGGCGCGGTTCGAGCGCTCGGCGTACCGCTATCACGCGTTCGCGATGGTGAAGTCGGTGTTCGGCGCCGATCGGATCGCGCACGCGTCGCGGACGCGGAAGGGCGGCGACGAGATCCGGACGCTCGACCTCGGCGGCGGGCGCAGCGCCGTCGTCGTCGAGCCGCGCGATTATTCGATCGGGTCGTTCGCATTGCGGGGTGACAACGCGACGGTCACCGACGGCGACGCGAGCGGCGACGCATTGCGGATCGTCACGTCGGCGGCGAAGGATGGGCGCGTCGACGGATTCCGGATCGGCGACGTCGCGACCGAGCTCGACGACGACGAGCGCTCGCTGCTGATCATGCCGCGGGCGCCGCGCGTGACCGGCAACATGGAGGACTGGAAGCGCGTCGGCTTCCTCCGGTTGTTGCGGCGGATCCACGCCGGCAGCGGGGCCTATCCGATCGAGCAGGGACTCGACGATTCGTTCCTCGACTTCCGGCTCGACAAGTTCGGCAGCGCGCGAGCCGGCGACTGGCACGATTGGCGGTCGACGCTCGGTCGAACGTTGTGGTCGGTGCTGTCGCGCGCGTCGCGCGGCTGAGAGAACGTGAATCAATCCGATTGATTCACGTTCTCGGCCTCACCAGGTGTTGCTCGGCGACGGCAGTCGCCGAATTGAATGGTCGTTGGGGCTTAGCATGGCCGATTCGTCTGTGAATACGGCGGCTGCCGCCGCCTCGGACACCTTGTGGGTTCGGCCGAGAACCTTGTGAATGGGCAGGGGCGGCCCCTGCCCATTCACAAGGTTCTCGGCCTCTGATTCGGACGGCGCAGGAGAACGACGATGGGACTGGCCGCTTGGATCGTGTCGGCGTGCGCGTTGGTCGCGCAAGGCGAGCCCGAGGATCCGCTGGCCGCGTTCGGCGCGGACCTCGCGCAGGCGCGGGAGGACTACGCGGCGACGCTCGAGTCGAACGCGCGGTTGTTGCTCGAAGGACGCATGAAGGACGCCACCGCGGCGCTGCAAGACGTCGTCCCACGCGAGCGGCGGACCGCGGCGCACGCGTTCCTGCTCGGCAACGTGCTGTTCGACATGGAGCCCGAGGTCGCGATGGGGCTGCACGAAGAGGCGTACGCGAAGGCGCCGGGGATCGGACTCGTCGCGTTCGAATGGGCGGTCGAGCTGCATCGCGCCGGCCGCATCGCGGAAGCCGAGCGGATCTACGGCTTCCTGATGAAGGACGACGCGTTGACGGCCACGCATTCCGTCGTCGCCGCGCTGCGCGCCGAGTGCCTGCTGCGCCTCGATCGGGCGCGCGAAGCCCTCGCGTCGTGGCGCAAGGTCGACTTGACGTCGCGCGAGATGACGTCGCGCGTCGAGGAGGCCGCGTGCTGGATCCATCACGGAGAGTCGCCGTTCGCGCGACGTGACGCGTTGCTCGCCGGAGTGGACGCCGGTGACGTCGAAGCGGCCGAGGAGCTGATCCTGCTCGACCTCGACTTCGCGCGCGATTGGTGGAACGGCGGCATCCACGTGGAGTACCTCGAAGCCGACGTCGAGCGGATGCGCGCCAAGTTGCCGGCGGACGACGCGCGAGTGCGCGAGGCGTTCGAGTTCGTCCGCTTGCGCCGCGAGCGCGAGCGCGACTTCGGCGAACGACTGCGGAACCCGAAAGCGCCGCCGGCGTCGGACGAGACGCGGCAGCGACTCACGGCGCTCGGATTGATCGGCGACGCCGCGCGATTGCCGGCGAGTCCTCGGCTCACCGGGGAGTGGATGCGCCTGCTCGTCGACGCGCAGTTGGTCGAGGCGCCGGGCTTGCTCGAGCGATTCGAAGCCGCGCTGACGGCGCGCGGCGAGGCTGGGGACGTGGTCGCGCTCGAGACCCTCGCGGCGTTGGTCGCGATGACCGACGAATCCCGCCTCCCGGCGATCGATCGGCTCGGCCTCGAGCGCACCGACTCGCCTCGTTTCGCCGGGTCGTTGCTGCAAGCGAAGGTCGAAACGATCCGCAGCGACGATCCCGACCTCGCCGTCGCGTTGTCGAAGTTCCCCGACGATCCACGGATCACGCGGTTCGCGGCCGTCGCGGCGCAGAACTCCGGAGAGCCGGCAGCGAAGCCCGTCGCGGCACACGTGGCGGCGAGCTTCCGGCGACCGTTCTCGGCGGGTCAGATGGACAGCCTCTTCAACCTGCTCGAGAAGGAGCTGGGGTCGAAGTAGCGCGGCACGTCGTGTGCAAGCTCGGCGGATCTCGAACTGGACCTCGATCGAATCGGAGGATCGACATGGCGACGGGTATGCGTTGGGTGAAGGAAGATCCGGCTCGTTGGGACGAAGGCAAACGGCGGATCGTCGGCGATGCGCCGGTCGGCACGTTCGATCGACGGTTCAAGGAACTGAAGGTCGGCGACCTCGTGCCCGGCGCCTGGTGGCACGTCGAGGCCGATGGCAAGATCGTCGGCTACGGCTGGCTCGACGTCGTGTGGGGCGAAGGCGAGATCCTGCTCGCCACGTCGCCCGATTGCCGCAAGCTCGGCGCAGGCACGTTCGTGCTCGAGCACCTGACGGCCGAGGCGCGCGCGCGCGGACTGAACTACGTCTACAACGTCGTCCGCGCGTCGCATCCGCAGCGCGAAGCCGTGACGCGTTGGTTGGAGAAGCGCGGCTTCAAGGCGTCCGAGGACGGCAGCCTGCTGCGCGCGGTCACCAAGCCGGCCTGACGGAACCGCGTTCGAGCGTCCGCCCGTCGCGAGGGTCGATGCGCCTCGACGTTCGCCGCGGCAGGGAGCGGGCGGTAAACCGCCGGCGCACACCGCGGCGGTTTCCCCTGGCACGACCTCGTTCGAGCTGCCGTTCGATGGGGGTGACCCCCGACCGCTCTCTCGAAGGAGGATCGCGTGAAGAACTCGTTGACGACCATGGCGTCGTGTGTGGCTCTGGGCGTGTTCGCCGCCACCGCATCGGCGTCGGACCGTGACTACTACCTGTCCGCGCCGTCGGTCGGCGCGATCGTGCGGCTCGATGCCGACACGTTGGTCGCCACCAACTGGGCGACCCCGATGCTGATCCCGCACTACGGCA
>JAEUIB010000733.1 GCA_016795255.1 Planctomycetota bacterium | reverse complement strand
AGGAGTGATCGCGCGCCGACTCGCGTTGGTCCTCGGCATCGCTGCGGTCGATGCGCGAGCCGACGACGTCGCGGTGCGGATCGATCCGGGAGCGCCGCACGCGGTCGTCGTCGCGATCGGTTCGCGCGACGTCGTCGCGACGCCGGCCGAAGGGCTGTGGAGCGTCGCGCTCGGGATCGAGCACGAATGGCCGACGGAGTGGCGCCACGTGCGGCCGAGCGCGGTACGCGACGTCGGCGACTGGACGATCCTGGACGGCGAGCTCGTGCTCGATCACGGGACGCTGCGCTTCACCGATGCGTGGCGGCGCGACGGCGATCTGGTGCGCGCGACGCGTCGATTCGCGTGGGACGGTGATGCGCCGCTGACGCCGTGCGTGTTGTCGGTGCGCGTCACGGCGCTCGGCGCCGCGGGCACGAAACCGTACCTGCCGGGCATCAGCGCGTGGGGCAATCCGTCGGGAGCGACGCACGGCGGCCGCGTCGCGATCCAAACCGGCGCGGCGGGCGAGGACTCGTACTACGAAGAGCATCGCTACCCGATGCCGTTCGCCGATCTGGCGTGGAGCGGAGTCCACGCCGCTCTGCATACGAAACCCAGCGCGTTGCCCGGCGCGGCGCGCGCGGACCTGTGGTGGTCGCTCGGCACGACGTCGCACGAGCTCGACGCGGAACTCGCGCTGCTGTCCGGCCCGTGCGCGTCGAACGGACGCCACGGCGTCGTGAAGGCGTTGCAAGGCGAGTTCATGTCGTATCCCGATGCGTGGATCACGCTGACGCCGGGCACGGTGATCGAGAAGGAGTTCGTGCTCGACGTCGGCGCGTGCGCCGATGCCGGCGCGAGTCTCGCGCGCGGCATCGCGACGTCGCTCGCACTGAACGAGCCGTACGCGTTCGACGGTTTGCCGAGCTACGCGTCGATCGTGCGCGCCAAGCTCGGGTTCGCGCGATCACGCTGGCGCGAGCGCGCCGACGATCCCGGCTTCGAGATGTACCCGGACGACGTCGGCGGGACGCACTACGTGATGGGTTGGTGCGGGCAGGCGGAGGCGCTCGGTTTCGCGGCGTTGCCGCTCGAGCGGCGTTTCGGTTCGCCCGAGTTCTCGCGCCAGGCCGGCCGCGCGCGCGACCTGCTGGCGCGAGCGCCGTTCGACGCGAACGGGTTCTCGCAGCGCTACACCGCGGAGACCGGCGCGTGGAGCGAGCAGGACTTCGTCTCGCAGGGACAGGCGCTCGAGAGCTTCACGCGCGCGATCGAAGTCGCTCGCGAGCGCGGCGGGATCGACACCGCGGCTTGGGACGCGTTCGTGCTGCGGGCGTGCGAGCTGCATGCGGCGCGCATCACGCGCGAGGACTGGCGGCCGGTGTCGACGAACGAAGCGTTCTTCGTCGCGCCGTTGTTGCGGGCGGCGCGCTTGTTCGAGCGACCGCCGTTCGCGGCCGCCGCTGCGAAGGCCGCCGAGCATTACGCGTCGCGCCACGCCGGCATCGACGAGCCGTATTGGGGTGGCACGCTCGACGCGAGCTGTGAGGACAAGGAAGGCGCGTGGGCGGCGTTCCAGGCGTTCCTCGCGATGTTCGACCACACGGGGGACGCGCGCTGGCTGACGCGGGCCGAGCACGCGATGCACGCGACGCTCGCGACCACGATGGTGTGGGACGTCGACTTGCCGCCCGGTCGGCTGCGCGATCACGCGTTCCGCTCGCGCGGGTGGACGGTCGTGTCGGCGCAGAACCAGCACCTCGACGTGTTCGGCGTGTTCTTCACGCCGGAGATCTGGCGCATGGGCGAGTTGCTCGGGCGGCCGGAGCTGAAGCGGCTCGCCGCGGTGATGTTCCGCAGTTGCGGTCAGTTGATCGACGCGACCGGTAGCCAGGGCGAACAGATCCAGCACACGAACTTCGCGCAGGCCGGGGACATGTCGGACGTCGCGCGCTTGCGCGGCGGCTACAGCGAGGGTTGGACCGTGTTCTGGATCACGACCCACTTCCTGCACGCGGCGGCGCGCTTCGAACTCATGGGTGTCGACCTCGACGTCGATCCGGCCCGGATCGCGGCGCGTTGACGGTGGGGTGACGACCGGAAGTCGGGTCCGGCGGCTGGCCGGCCGGGGCGAAAATCCCGAGATCCGGAGCCCAGGAAACCCAGGGGACGACAGAGGACGGATGGGTCACTCGGCTCCGAGCCGAGCTCCCCTCGGCCCAACGGAATCGCCACCTCTCGGTTTGGAGTTCGCCCATGTCGTCAGCGTCTTCGTCGTCGATCCTCGGTCGTGTCGCCCTGACGGCGGCCGCGATCGTGGGGATTCCGTCCGCGGTCCTCGCCCAGGGCCCGTTCACGTATCTGCCGGGGCCGGCGTACGACGTCACCGCCGACGGTTCGAAGGTGGTGGGGACGCAGACGGGAAGCGCGTACATCTATGACGTCGTGTCGAGCTCGTTCAACCTGATCGGTCCGGCGTCGTCCGCGTTCGGCATCAGC
>JAEUIB010000644.1 GCA_016795255.1 Planctomycetota bacterium | reverse complement strand
CACCTCGAGCGCGGACTCGAACTCGCGCGGACGCATCGCGGATTCGACGTGCGGACGATCCGAACCGCAGAAGAGCGCCTGGCGACGCTGAACCGCGACGGCTGAACTTGCGGCGCGGGCCTCGGTCCCGCGCGACCGCGGGACGCATCTCGGGCCGCGCGACGCAAGGCACGTCGCCGATCGCCGTCCGCGGCATTTCGGACTTCGGGATCGTGTTCGATCCGATGGCCGAGGCGTAGCATTCGGCTCACTGGGACGTTCGTTCAACCCTTCGGAGTGCAGATCATGCGCGCGATCACTGCGGCGACGTGGCTCGTGGTCCTTTCGGTTTCGGGTGCGGTCGAAGGCGGCGACATGACCGCCACGCTGAAGTCCGGCGTGTTGACGATCAAGGACTCGTCGGCCGACGACTCGTTCACGATCGACCAGGCCGCTCTGATGACGACGAACTTCCGACTGACCCCGGATCCGGGCACGACGATCAACGGGTCGGGCGCCGCGCAGGTCTTCTCCGGAGTCACCAAGGACGTGAAGTTGGTCTTCGGCAGCGGCTCCGACGGCGTCGAACTCGACGACCTGACGATCGAGCGCGATCTCGTCGTCATGGCCGGCAACGGCATTCAGGTCGCGGTCGTCATCTCGAACGGTCTGGACGTCGGCCGCGACCTCCGCGTCGATTCGAAGACGCCTCAGTTCTCGCTGTCGTCGGCCGGGACCGGCAACATCGTGCGTCGCGACGTCAAATGCGATCTGCGCGGAGCGACGTCGAACACGCTCCAGTTCTCGCCGCTACACGTACAGCGGAACACGGTCGTGAAGGGCGGGAAGGGGAACGACGTCATCGTCATCGGGGCCAACGCCCAGTTCGTCGGAAACCTGACGTTCGACGGCGGCGCGGGGTTCGACACCTTCGTCGACTCCGACACGATCGTCGTCGGCGGCAACTTCAAGATGACGGGGAACGGCAGCACGAAGACGTGCGTGCTCACGGGCAAGTACAGCGGCGAGGTGACCGCCGACCTCGGCAACGCCAACGGGAACACCGTGGTCTGCACCTCATCGGACGTCGGCGGCTCGCTGCGCGCCAAGTTCGGCACGGGGACCAACAACATCCTTTCCGTCGCCGGGTCGAACGTCACCGACGACATCGAATGCACGTCGAAGGGCGGCGCGGACACGGTGACGATCACGAACGTCAACACAGGAGGCGACGTCCGGGTGAAGCTCGGCAACGGGACGAACTTCGCGGGCGTCGTCGGCGGTTCCGTGATCGGCGGCGACATCCGCATGACGGGCGGAACCGGCACGGACGAGTTCCAGGTCGATGCGTCGGCGACGCTCGGTGACATCAAGGCCACCTTCGCATCTGCGCCCACGGGATTCCCCGACGCCTACGACATGCTGACGGGCACCGTGGGCGGCGATGTCACGGTGACGGCCGGCGCCGGAGAGTTCGGCGGCAGGATCGAAAGCGTCACGATCGTGGGTGATCTGAAGCTCGGCCTGGGTTCGGGTGACAGCTTCTACACCATCTTCAGCGGCACGTACCGGTCGATCACGGCGACGGCCGGCAGCGGCAACGACACGTTCGTCCTCACCGGCGGCACGATCAAGGTCGTCGCCGACGTGAAGCTGCTGCTCGGCTCGGGCAACAACCTCATGCCGATCGCGGCGACGACGGTCGGCCGGGATCTCATCGTCAAGACCGGCGACGGAAGCGACATGATCTCGATCGCGAACTCGACGATCATCGGTGCGCAGGACATCGATCTCGGCGGTGGCATCAACAACGGCCCGTGACCGACGCGCGCAGCGCGTGATCGAGGACCGACGACTCCGACGCGCCTGGCGGCGGTAGGTCGAGTCGCAACCCCTCCCATAGGCCGTGAACGTGAATCAATCGGATTGATTCACGTTCTCCCAGTCGTCGCGACGGACGACGACTCGCCGAGAGACGTCGTCCGACCTCCGCCGCGTCGGATCGAACCGACGCCTCGTGGCCGGCACCGAACGCGCGCGTTCGGCGCCGGCCGCTTCGTCTTCCCAGATTCCGCCGGAATCCATTGCGCCCGCCACCGCGCCACCGCGTCTTGCGCCGTGGTTCGAGGGAAGTCCACGTCGCCTTCCCCACGAGCCACCCGCGACGGCCCGAGCGTCTCGGGACCCCTCCTTCGAGGTCCTGGAGTCGAGCATGGAACACCTGGCGTCCTCCGTCTTTCGCACGGCGTACCGATCCGCGCTGACGATCGCCGTCGCGACGTGCGCCGCGATCGGGCTGACCGCGGCACCGCAAACCGGCTCGTCCGGCGTCGCCGGCAGTCCAAGCGTCACGGCACTCGCGCAGTCCACATCGGGGTCGGGCGGCGTCTCCGCCGGAACCGCGGTCAAGGTCGAGGCCGAAGTCGCCGCACCGGCGACCGGCACCGTCATGACCTCGGCGAGCTTCCGCCTCGAGACCGGCGTCGTGTGGATCGAGCCGAGCCTCGGGACGCAGCAGCCCGTCGTGTTCGGCGTCGAGCCCGCGCAAGGCCTGTCGGTCGGCGGCTCACCGGCGATCCTGCACGGCCTGAACTTCCAGGAGATCGGCGCGGGCGCGACGTCCGTGACGTTCAACGGCGTCGCCGCCACCGACGTCGTCGTCCAGAACGACGGCACGATCACGCTGACGACGCCACCCGGCGTCGACGGCCTCGGGAACTCGATCGGCCTCGCCGACGTGCGCGTGACGAACGCCATCGGTTCCGACGCGAGCACGAACGCGTTCATGTACCTGCCCGCGCTGGCGATGTACGGCCCGGCTCAGGTCGGCAAGTTCGCCGAGATCGCGGTGCGCTCGACGCCGAACTCGCTGCTGTACCTGTTCATCGGCGGCGCGATCCCGGCCTTCGGGATCGCCGCTCCGCCGTTCGCGGGCAGCATCGCGATCACCGTCAACCGCATCCAAGCCGTGTCGGCGTTCCCGATGCCGACTGGCGAAGTCGTGTTGGCGATCCCGATCCCCGACGACCCCGCGTTGATCGGCTTCTCGATCGACATGCAGGCGCTCTCCATCACCTCCGTCTCGCCGCTCGCGGGCGCGTTCAGCAGCCCGCTTCGCGTCACCCTTTTCAACTGATCGCACGAAGGCCTAATCCCATGAAGTTCCAAATCCTCTTGTCCCTGTTGTTCGCGCTCGGGATCTCCGGCACGGCGATGGCTCGCCAGAGCGCGCCGCCGGTGCTGCAGTACCAGGCTCGTCTGCTCGACACGCTCGGCAACCCCGTGACGGCGAGCGGTGTGGTCGTGACGTTCCGCGTCTACGACGCGCCGGTCGGCGGCAACGAGTTGTTCGCGGAGACGCAGTCGATCGACGTGGTCGGCGGACTGCTCAGTGCGCCGATCGGCTCGGTGCAGCCGCTCGCGACAACGCTGTTCTCGACCAGCGCGAACCGCTGGCTCGGGATCACCGTCGGCGCCGATACGGAAATGACGCCGCGCCAGCGCTTCGGAAGCTCGGCGTACGCGCTGCGCGCGGACACGGCTCGTCTCGCGGACGACGTGACCGGGATGGAGATCCATCCCGCGAGCGTGTCGATCGGCGGCGTGCTGGTGATCGACGAGAACGGAAACTGGGTCGGGAATCCGACGGGCTTGGTCGGC
>JAEUIB010000629.1 GCA_016795255.1 Planctomycetota bacterium | reverse complement strand
GTAGGTCGTCATTGGTCCGGACAACGTCGGCACGACCGCACTGAGTTCACCGGCGAACGTGGCGCCGCCTTGCGCGGTCAGCGCGATCGGCACGACGACCCACGTGGGACCACCGACGAGCAGCGAACACCCCGCCACCGGCAACGGGGCCGACGCGCTCGCGAATACGAGCAGTGCGGTCGTGGACGGATGCGCGACCGCGACGCGCAACGTCAGCGACGACCCTGACGTCGCGCAGCCGTAGGCCGTCAGCTGAGGAAGCGCGGACGTCATCCCCGCACATCCGACGCCGTACAGCACGGGCGTGGCAACGCACGTCGTCGGCTCGAACTGCGTGGTGAATCCTCCGGTCCCGAGAAGCTCGGGGACGCCGTCGCCGTTCAGGTCGGCGACCGCTCCGAGCGGATTCAAGAGCGAGAACAGTCGAGCGGAGTCGACCCGCGCATCGCCGTGTCCTTCGAGCGAGTTGTACGCCTGCGCCCCCCCGACGACGACGTCGGTGTGACCGTCGGCGCCGATGTCAGCCAAGATCGGTGCGGTGTTGGACCAACCCGGGACCTTCAGCGACTCACTCTGGCTCTCGAGCAACCCTGCCGCGGTGTCGTTGCGGAACACCAGGACCGTCGGCGTCGACGCGACGAACCGAGTCGCCACCACGTCGTCGTCGCCATCGGCGTCAAGGTCACCGTGGGCGAGCGCATCGATCGGATCGACATCGAGGGCTTCGTACGTCGGTGCCGCGAACGTGAAATCGCCGCGCCCGTGCCGGATCGCGATTGCATGGCCGACCGCCGCCGAAGGCGCTTCTCCCGTCAGCACATCCACGACGCCGTCGCCGTCGACATCGGCGACCGCGAGCGCTCGTTCGGCCACGGTCTGATCGACGTTCGTCGGCTCGGGCGCGATCGCGGCGAACGCACCCGCGCCGTCATTGGAGAACGCCAGCAGGCGTTGATGACGAGACGCGATCACGTCGGGGTCGCCATCCAGGTCGACATCGACGATCGACACACCGAAGGTCGGCTCATCGCTCGGGAGCAACTCGATCGGCGCGGAGAACGACCCTGTTCCTGTCCCCAGCGCGATGCGGACTGCGCCCATGTCGTGCTCGAGCAACGCGTCGACGGATCCGTCTCCGTCGAAGTCGTCGACGTGCACTCGTGCGATGTCGTACATCCACGCATTCAACGGCGACCCCAGGCCCACCGTGAACGTGCCGTCTCCCGCGTTGCTCGAGGTCACCAAGTCCTGGCTGGAGAACTGCGTCGCTGCGGTCCCGAGCGCGTCGGTATCACCATCGCCGTCGACGTCCGCGACCGCGGTGTTCACCGGACTCCAGACGTACGCCGGCGACGACGGAATAGGGACTCCGCCGAGTCCGCCGTCGGCCGCACGCACACCGACGGCAGTCCGCACGTGGTGGCGCGCGACGATGTCGGGAATCGCGTCCCCGTCGACATCGATGCACTGAAACTGCGCCAATGCGCTCGCGGCGAGTTTCCCGATGCGCACGATCCGCTCGGTCGAGAACGATCCGTTGCCGAAAGACTCGAACCACGCGAATTCACCCAGGCTGCTCGTAACGAGCACGTCGTCGCGCCCGTCGCCGCTGAGGTCGCGAAGCCCGATCCAGGCTGGAGAGACGAAGGTCGTCGCGAGTGTGGCGACGACGGACTGATTCCACGCTGCATCGAATCGCTTCACGAGGATCGAACTCGACGAAGGCCACCCGACGACCCACTCCGCATGCCGGTCGCCATCGACGTCTCCGAACCAGCCGGTACCTGGTGTGGGCGGCAACGCCGCGGTCCCGGTCAAGCTCGGGCCGAAGTGGCCCTGACCGTCGCCCGGCCAGTACTCGGTCCCGAGGAGTCCCTCGCGGATCGCGAGGTCGACGGTTCCATCCCCGTCGAGGTCCGCCGCGATCACACCCAACGCATACGGCGAGTGCTTCTCGAAGCCCACGACGGTCCCGGCGAGCTGCATCCAGACTGCGAACTTCGCATTGAGGACGATCGCGATGTCGTCGGCGCCGTCGCGATCGAAGTCCGCGATCGCGAACTCCTTCACCGCCGCGGAAAGCGGAACGACGATCGGCGCGTCGAACGTGCCGTCGCCGCGACTGCGCGCGAATCGAAACGTGGGCGGTCCTTGGTCCGAGAACAGCCCCAGATCGACGCGGCCGTCGCCATCGAAGTCTCCGAGGGTCGAAGCTCCTGATCCCAGCGCCACCAAACTCGGATCGAGCGCGAGGTCCGCGAACGACCCCGTACCGTCGTTCGCGAGCACGCGCAGGGGGCTCGTGGTCGCGTCGCGCACCGCGATGTCGGGAAAGCCGTCCCGATCGAAATCGGCAACGTGCTGCTCGACCGCGATCGGGCCGACCTCGATCCGTGGACGCGGTGGCGCACCCGACGCCGTCGCGGCCAACACGTCCCAGACCACGCACGCCGCCGGAACCAACCACCACGGACGACGGGCCACGACTCCCTCGCTTCCCGATCGAGCCTCGGTCACCGAGCGCGCCGAGATCTTGTTCGATTCGGCTTCAGTCATCGGCCCGCGTTGACTGCAACTGAAGGCACTTTCCCTACACTCCGCCCACTCGCGCGCGTCGCCTCCACGTCGCCCTGCCCGCGACTCGATCGGCGCGCCGCCTCATGAGGGGTGTGCTCATGCTTCGTCTCGTCGTCGGCCTCGTGGCCGGATCGTTCGTCGCTTCGTTCCTCGGCGCCCGCGCGGCGGAGGACGTCCCGCAGTCCGCCCCGCAGTCCACACTGATGAGCGCCCTCGACGCGGAATTGACGCGCTCGTTCGGCGCGCTGAAGGACCGCGAGAAGGAACCGCTGTACTTCCTCGCGTACCGCGCGACCGAGCAGAAGTCGTGGTCCGCGAGCGCGTCGTTCGGCGCGTTGAACGGCGACGGCTCGAACTGGAGCCGGCGCATCGACGTCGAAGCGCGCGTCGGCTCGCCCGAGCTCGACTCCACGCACCAGATCCGCGGCTCGTTCGACTTCGGCGCGCGCCTCGCGTCGGGATCGCTGCCGCTCGAGGACGACGCCGCCGCGATCCGCGCGGCCGCGTGGCTCGCGACCGACCGCGCGTACAAGACCGCGCAGGAGCGCATGATCAAGGTGCGCTCGAACGAGAAGGTGAAGGTCGAGGCCGAGGACACGTCGGCCGACTTCTCCGCGGCGCCGGCCGGTACGTACTTCGAACATCCGGTCGACCTCGTCGTCGCCAAGGACGCGTGGAAGGAGCGGCTGCGCAAGGCGTCGGCGATCTTCCGCGAGTACGCGTTCTTGCATGACGCCAACGTGTCGATCGAGGCCACCGCCGAGAACCGCGTGTACCTGAACACCGAAGGCACGCGACTGACGTTCGGCCGCACGCACGTGCGCGTCAGCGTCAACGGCTCGACGAAGGCCGACGACGGCATGGACCTCGACCTCTACGACTCGTTCGACGGACCGACCGAAGGCGACATGCCCGACGACGCGACGATCGAGAAGGCCGTGCGTCAATTGTGCGAACGCCTCGGCAAGCTGCGCGCGGCGCCGATCGTCGAGCCGTTCGCCGGTCCGGCGATCCTGATGAACCGCGCGACCGGCGTGTTCTTCCACGAGATCTTCGGCCACCGCATCGAGGGCCATCGCCAGAAGGACGTCGACGAAGGCCAGACGTTCACGAAGAAGGTCGACCAGGAAGTCATGCCCGCGTTCCTGTCGGTCCACGACGATCCGACGCGCGCGAAGTTCGGGCCGATCTTCCTGAACGGCCGCTTCCAGTACGACGACGAAGGCGTCGCCGCGCAGAGCGTCCCGCTGGTCGAGAGCGGCATCCTGAAGAACTTCCTGATGAGCCGATCGCCGATCGCGAACTTCCCGACCAGCAACGGCCACGGTCGCTGCGCGCCGGGCTACCCGCCGGTGTCGCGCCAAGGCAACCTCATCGTGTCGTCGACCGAACGCGTAGAGTTCGCTCGGCTGCGCGCGATGCTGCTCGAGGAGATCGCGCGCCAGAACAAGCCGTACGGGCTGATCTTCCACGACATCTCGGGCGGCTACACGACGACGCAGCGCTCGGGGCCGCAAGCCTTCAAGGTCCAGCCGCTCTACGTCGTGCGCGTCTATCCGGACGGCCGTGAGGACGAAGTCGTGCGCGGTGTCGACCTCGTCGGCACGCCGCTCGTGACGATCACGCGCATCCTCGCGACGGCCGACGACGACGACGTCTTCAACGGCTTCTGCGGCGCCGAGTCGGGTTGGGTGCCGGTCTCCGCGATCGCGCCGTCGGTGCTGGTCGCCGAGATCGAGATCGAGAAGAAGGCGAAGAGCCAGGAACGCCCGCCGCTGCTGCCGCCGCCCATGCACGACACGACGTCGGACGGGCACTGAAGGAACGCGAAGGAAACGACCATGAAGACCTCCCCCATGATTCCGTTCGTCGCGTTGCTCGCCGGGTTCGCCGGATTCGCATCGGCGCCGTTCGCGCTCTGCGCCGACGAGGCCGTCGTGCTGAAGGCGTTGAAGGACGAGATGGCGCGTTCGATCGATCGTCTCCAGATGGAGAACGTCGAGCGCCCGTTCTACGTGTCCTACGTGCTCGACGAGTCCGACGTGTTCTCGTGCTCGTCGGCCTTCGGCGCGCTGCAAGGTGCGGGGCGCAATCCGTCGCGCAGTTGCTCGATCGACGTGCGCGTCGGGTCGTTCGACCTCGACAACACGAACTTCGCGCGCGGCGGCGGCGGCGCCGCCGGCGTGTCGTTGCCCGAGGACGACGATTACGGCGCGATCCGCCAGAACCTGTGGCTCGTGACCGATCGTCGGTACAAGGACGCGGTCGAAGAGCTCGCCGCGAAGAAGGCGTGGCTGCAGACGAACGTCGTCACCGATCGGCCCGCCGATTGGACGGTCGTTCCGCCGGTCGAGCACCTCGAGCCGAAGCGGACGCTGACGGTCGACGAAGCCAAGATGAAGGAACTGACGCGCGCGCTGTCGGCGCGCTTCACCGGCGCCGCGAAGATCCAGTCGTCGTCGGTGTCGCTGCGCGCCGCGGCCGAGAACCGCACGCTGCTGTCGACCGAGGGCTTCCACACGCGGACCGGCGAGACGTGGTTCCGGTTGTCGGTGACCGCGGGCACGCAAGCCGACGATGGCATGCCGATCGGCGACGTCCGCGTGTTCTACGGCCGCACGGCGGCGGACTTCCCGCCCGAGGCCGAGCTGGTCGCCGCGGTCGACGCGATGATCGAGAAGCTGACCGCACGGACGTCGGCGCCGCGCGCCGAGGAGTACATCGGCCCGGTGCTGTTCGAAGGCGACGCCGCGTGCCAGGTGTTGTCGGAGCTGCTCGTGCAGCGCTTGTCGGACGCGCACGAGCCGCTCGGCTCGCGCGACGCCGGCTCGCCGTTCAAGAACCGGCTGAAGAAGCGCATCGCGCCGCCGTTCCTCACGGTGATCGACGATCCGTCGCAGCGGTCGTTCGAAGGCACGCCGCTGCTCGGCGCGTTCGAAGTCGACCACGACGGCGTGAAGACGCGGCCGGTGACGCTCGTCGAGGAGGGCCGGCTCAAGGAGTGGTACATGAGCCGCATCCCGACGCGAGCCATCAAGGAGACGAACGGCCACTCGCGCGGCGGCTCCGGCGGAGCAGGGTGCGTGTTCGCGCGGTCGACGAACGGCAAGTCGCGCGACGAGCTGCGCAAGGAACTCGTGCGCATCGCGGTCGAGCAGGAGCTGCCGTACGCGATCCGCGTCGAGTCGCTGGCGCGCCCCGACGTGACGTCGTGGGGTCCGCGCGCGTCGGGCTGGTACTCGGACGGTCAGGTGGATCTGTCGGCGCCGGTCGCGGCGTACCGCGTCTATCCGGACGGCCACGAAGAGCCGATCCGCGGCGCGCAATGGCAAGGCGTCACGCTGCGCACGCTGCGCGACATCTTCCTGACGAGCGATCGCATGAACGTGATGAACACGGTCGGCGGCGGAGCGTTCGTGTCGATCGTCTGCCCGGACTTGTTGGTCGAGGAACTCGAGATCAAGAAGCCGGCACCGCAGGAAGCGAAGCTGCCGTACCTCGCGCATCCGTCGTTCGCGAAGGAGTGAGGGAGGCCAAGAGGCGGCGGACCATCGAACGAAGGGGGCCGGAGCCATGACCGCGTCAGCGCCGGAATCCGATCCTTTCACGCCACCGGCGGCGAACGTCGAGCAACCGGACCCGATGAGGCTGACGCTGTTCGAGCGGGTCAGCCTCATCGTGTTGACGCTAGTCGTAGCGGCAGTCGTGGCATCGTTCGTGGCAACGGCGCGGCGGTAAGGGCCGAAGAGGGGGTCCCTCTCGTCCCTCGTCGTCCCTCGTCGTCCCTCGCGTCCCTCACGTCCCTTTCGTCCCTTTCGTCCCTCGCGTCCCCCGCGTCCCTCTCGTCCCTCGCGTCCCTTTCGTCCCTCTCGTCCCTCGTCGTCCCTCGTCGTCCCTCGCGTCCCTTTCGTCCCTTTCGTCCCTCTCGTCCCTCGTCGTCCCTCGCGTCCCTCAAATCACAACCGGCCGCCCGTCGCCTCCGAGCATCATCTGATGCACGACATGCTCCGCGGTCTTGCGCCCGTTCCGGATCGCATCGTCGACCCCGATCCCGCGGTACGAGCTCCCGGTG
>JAEUIB010000537.1 GCA_016795255.1 Planctomycetota bacterium | reverse complement strand
GGGTTCGTCCGCATGGCGGTCGTCGCGGCGAGCCTCGTCGGTGTGATCTGCGGTGGCCCGCTGCTCGGCGCCAGCCCGAGCGCGTTCTACTTCGGAGCGTCGAGTCTCGCGGCGTGCGCCGACAGCCTGTTCGTCGATGGCCTGCGTCTGCCGGACCAGGGCTGGCTGTTGTCGTTGCTGACCGGGGGAGCGCCGCTCGATCGCTTCGAGCTCGTGCGAGACGCCGCGCGGCTCGGGATCGCAGCCGTGTTCGCCGGCATCGCGGGCCGCGCCGTGATGCGTCGCAGCACCGAGGACGACGGAGCCGTCGATCGCATTCCCGGTCGCGCGCTGCTCGTCGCCGTGACGGCGGCGTGGATCGCACACGTGGCGTTCGACGTTCCGCTGCCGCGCGAACGGACGGCGTTGTGGGTCTCGGCGCTCGCGCCGCTCGCGTGGGCGGAACTCGCGCGCGGCCGCGGAGCGATGCGGATCGTCGCGCGCGGACTGCTCGTCGTCGTCGCGATCGTGCTGCCCCTGCGGACCGTGACGTCGACGTACTTCTCCGAATGGTGGCCCGACCGCCGATCGATCGAAACCATCGATGCGATCGTCGGCGACGCGGCGTCGAGCGGTCGATCCGGAACCGTGCGCGTCGCGTGCGATTGGCGCGTCGAACCGAGCCTTCTCCACGCGACCCGCGATCGCACCGGCCCGATCCGGATCGACGTGGCGCGCGTCGCGGCGGGGAATGATCCGATCGTCGTGTCCGCGGCGCCGCGCGAGGACTACCTCGTGCTGTTCGTCGACCAGCTCGGGCGAGCGGCATCGATCCCAGGCGGGTCGCTGGTACGGCGGTTCGAGGGCACGGCGATCGTGCGGGTCGGTCCGCCCTGAGCATCGTGAGCGAGGTTTATGGCCCGCGGATCGCGAGGTCGTCGAACGGCCGAGCCCGCGTGAGCCCCCTGCAACGAACGCGGCCGCGGCGGGCCGTGTCGCCCGCCGCGGCCGCCGTGCGCGATCGGCTGGTTCAGCCGTCGATGTGCATCACGAGGCCGTTGGTGGTGTGGAATCCACCCGGCTCGGTCGGCGCCGTCCCGAAGTACTGCATGTGCAGGTCGAGCGGGAACGGCGTGCTCGGCGCGAGCGCCGCGGGCAGCGTCAGCGATCCCGTGGGACCGACGCCGAGGCCGATCGAGAAGATCGTCGGCGGAGCGATCAGGAAGTCGCAACCGAAGCCGAACGGCGACTTCAGGCCACCGAAGCCGAGGAACAACACGCCCGGCGTCGACGGCGTGCTGCCGGCGATGTTCAGCGTGATGTTCTGACCCGGGATCGGCATACCCGTGCCCGACAGCGTGCCGGCGCCCGCGAGGTTGCAGCCGACTTCGTACGGGACCCACGAGCCGCGCAATTGGCCGCGGATCTCACCACCCGGGAACGTCGTCGTATGGACGTTCACGTACGTGCGACCCGAGCGGATCTTCGCCAGCGTGACGTCCGACTGCGGGACGCTGGTGCCGGAGAACGTGTTCGAGCCGGTCTGCGTCAGACCGATCAGGACTCCGCCCGACACTCCTGTCGGGCCGTCATGGATGTGCGCCGCGGTCACGTTGCTGGTCAGACCGGCGAACGTGACGGTGTACGTGACGGACTTGTCGGGGTTGATGCGGACGTCCGCGAGTCCACCGCCGGTCGTCGGCACCGGCGGAACCTCGTTCGCGCCATTGAGGCGCGCCGCGAACTGACTCCGCGCCGGTGCGATCTGGCCGCGGATCTCGCCGCCCGGGAACGTCGTCGAGTGGACGTTCATGTACAGCAGGCCGGCGAACAGGGAGGTCTCTTGAGCCGCCGACAGCGTCACGGTGCCCGCGAAGTTCAGCGGACCGCCGACCAGCGGGAACAACACGCCGCTGTTGACGCCGGGGGCCGACGAGCCGTGGATGTGCGCGGCCGCGAAGCTGCCGGTGAGGCCCGTGCACGCCAGTGAGTAGCTCAACGCGTTCGTCGCGTTGTCGTAGTAGAGCGTCGCGAGTCCGGTCTGCGTCGTGACGACCGGCGGGTTTTCCTGGCCGCCGTTCAGATCACAGATGAACACGGACTGGGCTTGCGCCGAGCCGACGAGGGCGGCGAGCGCGAGTAAGCCGACGATGGGCTTCATTCGATTCCTCCGAAAGAGCAGATGGAGCGAGACCTTGTCGCGCACGAGGCAGTCGGCGCGAGAAGCTGGGACGATTCGCCGCAGGCTATCCCCAGTTGTGGAATTCCTGGACGAGAGAATTTGCGCAGATCGGGGAAGGCCCCCTGGTTGCCGGGACGGTCGGCCGGGACGGTCCGTTGTCCCCGTCGCGATGTCGCGTCAGTCCACGTTCACGATCGTCCGGTCGCCGGCGTGGATCGCGACGTCCTGCGCTGCGCCAGGCCCGTGCCCGACGCGGTACGTCCCCGGCGCGAGCGACAGTCGTCGCGGGAGGTCCGCGCGCGTCAGCCGGAACACGAGTCCGCCGCGCCCGTCGAGTACGTCGATCGCGCGCGCATCGTCGACCGTGACCGAACCGGGCTCGAGTCGGAGTTCGCCGCATTCCTCG
>JAEUIB010000496.1 GCA_016795255.1 Planctomycetota bacterium | reverse complement strand
GATTGTCGAGGCCGCCGGCGTTCGACGACTGCCCGCCGAACAACCGCGACACGGAGCCGGAGAACGACAACCGATTGCGCGACGAGTCGTTGCCGTTGCCGGCGATCGCGCCGGACTCGTCGCCGAGCACCGCGACGTCGTCGCCGGTCGGCTCGCGGCCGAGCACGAGCGTCGACGCGAGGTGCAGCGCGCGCGTCAGCTCGATCTGGTTCGCGACGCTGCCGGTCAGCACGAACACGTCGGTCGCGTCCTGCTTCAGGTCGCCCTTCAGCACGCGCTCGACGTGGACGTCGTAGGCGCCGATGCCTTCGAGCGCCGCCGCGAGCCGCTGTTCGATGCGTTGCGGCAGCCGGTCGAGCGTCAGCAGGTTGATCACGCGACGCTTCGTCCGCGCGGCGTCGTCGCCGCGCGTCACGCGCAGCGCGTCCCCGACCTCCGCGTCGGGCGAGGTCTGCACCAGCGGCGCTTCGTCGCGCGACGTCGTCCGCTCGCCGGCTTCGAGGTAGTCCTGCGCCGCGCGCTCGGCGGCCAGCGACATCTCGAGGTCGAGCACCGCGCCGGTCAGCACGACGGCGTCGCGATCGGGTGCGGCTTCCACGCGGATGTCCGGGTCGATGCGGTGCAGCGCGCGCTCGAGCAGCGACAGGTCGCGCAGCACGGCGATCGCGAACTCCTCGATCGATCCGCCGTCGAACCAGACGATCAGACTCGTGCGCCCGGGCTCCTTGCCGGTCAGCAGCAATTCGCGCGAGCCGAGCACTTCGACGTGACAGACCTCTTCGTCGCCGATCGCGACGCGAGCGATGTCGCGCGTCACGGAGTGTCGGACGTGCGCGCCCTTGATCACCGTGAGCGGAGCGGCCGGGGCCTGCGCGAACGCGACGGCGCAGGACAGCAGCAGCGCGCCGCCGAGCGTCACGATGCGAGCGAGCATCGATCCTCCAATGCGGCGCGCATCAGGTCGCGAGCGCGGGCCAATCGCGACCGCACCGTGCCGAGCGGGATGGCGAGGCGGCGCGCGATCTCCTCGTAGGGCAGTTCGTCGCGGTGGCGCAGCAACATCGCGTCCCGCGCTTGCGCCGGCAGCCGAGCCAGCGCGACGTCGACGCTGCGCTTCGTCTCGTCCGCGATGACGTTCGCGGCCGGGTCGTCGCGATCCGACGACTCCAGGCACAGCGCGCAGGCGCACTGCTCGTGGAACGTCCGCCGGCGATCGGCACGCAATCGCGCCAGCGCGCGGAGCCCGACGAGGTGCGTCAACACTCCGCCGGCGTCCTCGGGCAGTCGCGCGTCGACGGCCGCGTGCGCGAGCGTCTCCTGCACGACGTCCCACGCGACGTCGTCACTCTTCAACCGGCGCTGGGAACGCGCCAGCATGCGCCCCACGTGGGGCGCGACGGTGCGGTCGAAGGTGCTCGAACGAGCACCGACCGCGGTCGGTACGCAATGCACGGATCCTCACTTCCCTCGGCGACGAGATGGAACTGCCGGAACGAGACGCAGTCCGCGTGCAAGGGGCGACGCGGAGCCAGTCGGTTCAGCAGGTCGTCGGAGGAGAAGTCTTCGGAGCGAGCCGCAGCAGAGGCGTGCTCGCGAGGATGCGAAGCGGCCGCACCGATGCGACGTCGGACGGCGCAGCGGCGAGATCCACCGGAGCGGGCGCGGCATCGACCGACTCGGCGGTCGGGACGTTCAGATGCGGCAGCGAACAGTGCCCGTGCTCGTCACCGCCCTCGTCGTGATGCGACGACCCGTGCGACGGAGCTTCGTGCGAAGCGTCCTCGCCGTGCGTCCATTCGCCCGGGTGCTCGGAGCACTCGACGTGGACCTCGAACGCATCGTGAGCGCGGCCGTAGAGGTGCCCGAACAACACCATCAACACGAGCAACCAAGGCGTGGAACGCCGCAGTCGTGTCGAGTGATGCATGGACGGACGGCCGAAAGACATGGCCGGAGAATGCCCGGCCAAGGTGCGGTCCGTCAAGGAGTTCTTGGAAGGTCCAGGCTCGAGACGCGGAGCGAATCGCCGGCCGCGCTGCGCAGGTCAGCGGTCCACAGCTTCGACCGGGAGGTCCGTGTGCCCGCCGGGCCAAGCGAAGGTCTCCTCGGCGACATACCGCTCGTCCTCGATCGACAGTACCCACTGCGCCTTCGCTTGCTCGAGAGGCACCGCGAACTCGAAGTTGCCGGCCGCGTCACTGACGGTGCGCAGCGGAGTCGCTTTGTCGACACGTCGAGCGAGGACCTCAACGCCGCCGACCGCGATCCGATCGTCGAATCGGACGACGCGCCCAGCGACGCGGTCCAGTCGCACCACGACGTCGAAGTCTTCGCGCAACCGATCGCCGGGTCGCGCGACGATGCGCCGACGCTCGACGTCGAGTGGTGTCCGTTCCCTGTCGAGGCAAACCTCGACGCTGACGTCGATGACGCCGGCGTCGAGTCCGTCGATCACGTAGTGGCCGTCGCGATCGCATGTCGCTTCGCGACGCACGAGCGAGCCGTCGACCGCCACGGACTGCCAAACGAGCGAACACTCGACCGGCGTCGGTTCGACGCGCACGGTGCCGCGGACGCTCACGTCACCCTTCGGCACGACGATGCGAATCGACTTGCTGACTCCGGGCTCGTCGCACCGCAGCGGAACCGAGACCGACACGTCGTCAGCTCGCGCACGCACGCGATAGCCGCACCATGGGACGATGGCGTCGATCCGGACCTCATGCCCCGAAAACGTGCGGACCCGGGAGTACGCGTGCTTCTGCACCAGCGTGATGTCGGGGTCGACGGCGATGGGGACGGCTCGACGCCAAGCACGCGTCGAAACACGCTGCCAGACTGCGATGGATTCGATCGTGACGTCGATCGCCTCACGAGCCGTCACGTCGTCCGCGAACTCGACCGTGCAGACTGCGGTGCATTCCCGTACGACGGGCATCACGACCTCGCGGATCGCGGGCGGACTTTCCGCGGTCGTCCAGTCGAGGCGACTCCCCACGAATCCTGGGACGGCCACGTCGACGATCGCGGTCCGGTCGGCGCGTCCTCCGCGCACGACGAAGCGGCCGTCGGGACCGGTCTTGATGACGCGCAGCGATTCGGGATGAGCCCCGACGAACGACGCGCTCACGCGCGCCGATTCGATCGGCGTGCCCGACATCGCATCGACGACGACTCCACGCAGCGTCGAGCCGAAGTCGACGCGAACGTCGTAGCGCACGTCGAGCTCGGTCATTGCCGGAACGACGTCGAAGATCGGCAGGCACCCGTCGACGTCGATCTCGAGAGTTCGTTCGTCAGCACCGCGCAACGCGTCGAATCGGTAAGCGCCAGCCGGATCGGTCAGCGCCGAGGTTTCCGCCGCGCCGCGCGAGCCCCGCAAGCGGACGCGCGCTGCGATCACGGGTTGATTCGTCGATGCATCGACGACGAATCCGGACAGCGACCGAGCGCGCCACAGCACGACCGGCAACTCCATCCCGTCGGCGCGTCGAGCCGCGGGGACGAACCCAGGGCACGTGACCACGATCCCGTCGTCGGACTCGATCGGGCCGAGCGCCGCGGAGCCGGCCGCGTCGGTGACGATCGGCCCGCCGCGCCATTCGAGACGGTCGAACTTGTCGAGGCCCGCGAACTGGTCGGAGAGTCGAACCTCCGCGCCCGCGAGCGCAATTCCGAGATCCCCGTCGACGACGCGAACGACGAGGTCCGCCACCTCGACAGCGCGAGCCTGTGTCGTCGGCGACGAGCCTCGCTGGATCCCGTTCGACGAAGGTCCCTCGATGACGAGCTTCGTAGGAGGCGAACGGCCGGTATCCAACTCGCCTGCGGAGTCGGACTCTCCGTCACGGCAAGTCACGAAGACAACGCCGATCCCGAGGCCGATCAGTCCCACGAACAGCCAACTGCCAAACCGCATGACGTCCGCCCGATTCCCGCGCTCGCGATCAGCCACGAGTCAACGGAATGCACTCGACCACCTCCACTCGCGTCCAGTCAAAGCCCAAGGCCGAACGCCGATGCCGGCGGCGTTTGCGTTCGGGCGACACTGCTGGCCCAAAGACTTGCGCGATCGCGCGATGAGTAGGACGCGCGGATCGAGGAGGACAACACGCGTGGCCAATCGGCGCAGTTCGATTCGTGGCCGAATACGCTCCGGACCGGAGCCCGTGAACGAGAACGGGACTCTGGAAAACGGTGACGGCGGCGCGGGACCCGGAGGCTCGGGAGGCACCGGCGAAGCGGCGGAGCGACCCGAACAAGATTGCCGGCGGATCTCGTAACCCAAGCGCCGATCGCCACCTAGCCCGCGTGCGTTAGCCGCCGGCAACTGCACGCGGGCAAGGGGACAGATCGGGGAGGGAGGCGCCTCCGTCCCCCTCAGCAACCGACGCCGTCAATCGCGGGGGTGGA
>JAEUIB010000442.1 GCA_016795255.1 Planctomycetota bacterium | reverse complement strand
AAGGACCAACTGTCCGACACGCAGACGGTGCTGCTCGCGTCGTACGTGACGAAGCTCGCGCAGAGCCCGAAGCCCGGCAAGGAACCGCAGGGCGAACCGGTCGCTCCGTTCGCCGTGAATCCCTGACGTGCCGACGAGGGTCCGATGAACATGCTGCCGACGAATCCGAACATGCTGCCGACGCCGGAGCGGGTGCTGTCGACGCTGAACCAGGACGGTTCGCGCCGATGGATCGACCCGAAGTCGTCGCCGGGGCGGTTCCTCACTCGTCGGCGGGCGATCGGCTGGGCGTTGATCGCGCTGTTCGCGGCGCTGCCGTTCGTGCGGATCGGCGGCAAACCGGCGCTGTTCTTCGACCTGATGAGCCGCGAGTTCACGTTCTTCGGCACGACGTTCTTCGCGACCGAGACGCTGCTGCTCGCGCTGCTGGTCGTCGGCATCTTCCTCGGGATCTTCTGGGTCACCGCGCTGCTCGGCCGCGTCTGGTGCGGCTACGCGTGTCCGCAGACGGTGTACCTCGAGCTCGTCTACCGTCCGCTGCAGCGGTTGATCGAAGGCAAGCACGGCCGCCACGGCGCACCGGCGTGGCGGCGCGTGCTGCGCTTCGTCGTCTACCTCGCGCTGTCGTTCGTCATCGCGAACGTGTTCCTCGCGTACTTCGTCGGCGTCGACCGGCTGTCGCATTGGGTCACGACGTCGCCGGCGCAGCATCCGGCGGCGTTCGCCATCGTCGCCGTGACGACGCTCGCGATGTTCATCGACTTCGCGTACGTGCGCGAACAGATGTGCACGCTGATGTGCCCGTACGGTCGGTTGCAGTCCGTGCTGCTCGACGAGCACTCGCTGGTGATCGGCTACGACGCGGCGCGCGGCGAGCCGCGCGGCAAACTCGAGTCCGGGCCGACGCGCACGCACGGCGACTGCATCGACTGCAAGCTGTGCGTCCAGACGTGTCCGACCGGCATCGACATCCGCGGCGGCTTGCAGATGGAATGCGTCGGCTGCGCGCAGTGCATCGACGCCTGCGACGCGGTCATGGACAAGATCGAACGCCCGCGCGGACTGATCCGCTACGCGACGCAAGCGACGCTCGCCGGCAAGGCGAAGAAGACGCTGCGGCCGCGCGTCGTGCTGTACCCGTTGCTGATCGCGATCGTGCTGAGCGGGCTGGTGGTCGCGCTCGCGCGTCGGTCGCCGCTGGCGGTCGAGTTCCTGCGGACCCGCGGCGCGCAGTTCACGGTCCTCGCCGACGGCTCCATCTCGTCGCCGGCGACGATCCGCCTCGAGAACCGCGAGGACGGAGCGGTCGACATCGTGCTCGCGCCGGAAGCCGGCGTCACGGTGCTCGGCGCCGACGGACCGCAGCGGATCGGTGGACGCGGCTACGTCGAGATCAACGCGACGCTGGTCGTGCCGCGCGAACGCTTCGAGAACGGGCGGGCGCAGATCCGCGTCCGCGCGATGCGCGACGGCCAACTGGTCGTCGACGCGGAACACACGGTCCTCGGCCCGCTGTTCGGCGGATCCCCGGAGAAGAAGCCATGAAGCCCGCGGTCGCCCGTCGCGTCTGGGTCGGTGTCGTCGTCGGCATGCTCGGGTTCTGCATCGCGATGCAGGCGACCCTGCTCGTGTACGCGACGAACGACCCGTCGTTCGCCGTCGAGCGCGACTACGAGCAGAAGGCGGCGCGCTGGAACGACGTCGCGCGCCAGCGCGCCGACAACGAACGCCTCGGCTGGAGTGCGGACGCCGAGCTCGTCCCGCCCACGCAGCGCGGTGAACCCGCCGAGCTGAAGGTCGTGCTGAAGGACCGCGGCGGCCACACGATCCGCGATGCGTCGATCTCGTTCGAAGCTTGTGCGATCGCTCGCGCGAGTCACGTCGAAGCCGGAGCCGCCGAGCCGACCGCGCTCGGCGACTACGTCGCGGCGTTGCGCGAGCCGCGCCCCGGACTGTGGGAAGTGCGCCTGACGGCGGAGCGCGCGGGCGAACGATTCACCGCGACGCTGCGTCGTGACCTGCGGGCGACCGGAGGCGACTGATGCAGGCGCTGCTGTGGTCGACGCTGTGCGCCGGATTCGCGGGGTCGCTGCATTGCGCGGCGATGTGCGGCCCGCTCGTCTGGGTGTCGGCATCGCGGCGGCCGTCGCGTCTCGCGCTGTATCAACTCGGTCGTCTCGTCAGCTACGCGTCGCTCGGCGCCGCGGCCGGCGCGATCGGGAATGCCGTCGACGCCGGCGCATGGAGCATCGGCGTCCAGCGCGGCGCGCTGTGGTTCGCCGTGCTGCTTCTGTCCGCGTACGTCGTCGCGAAGGGAGCGCTGCAAGTCGGGCTGCGCGTCGATCCGTTGCGCCGCGTGCTGGCGCCGCTCGAACGCTTGGTCGCGCCGCTGCGCGACGAGCTCGCGCGCTTGCCGCACGACGCGCGCGCGTTCGGCTTCGGCGCGATGTCGGCGTTGCTGCCGTGCGGCTTCCTGTGGGCGTTCGTCGTCGTCGCGGCCGGGACCGGTTCGCCGCTCGCCGCCGCCGCGGTGATGGCGACGTTTTTCGCCGGCACGCTGCCGGCGCTCGTGCTCGCCGGGATCTGCGCCGGCTCCGTGAAGTGGCGACTCGACCAGCGCGTCCCGCGCGTCGCCGTCGCGGTGCTCGCGATCGTCAGTCTGTGGGGCGTGCTGCGTCGCGCCGAAGCGCTCGAAGCGACGGTGCACGCGACGCCGACCGCCTCGACGAGCGTCGAAGCGACGACGCCACCGTGCTGCCATGGCGATTGACTCGACCGTCTCCCCGCCGACCCGGAGCGCGGCCGTCGCCTGCGCGCATTGCGGACTCGACGTCCCGCGCGCGCGGATCGCCGCGGACGGCAAGCCGTCGTTCTGCTGCCCCGGCTGCGCGACGGTCCACGCGACGATCCACGCGCTCGCGCTCGATCGCTACTACGAGTTGCAAGACGACGCTGCGGCGCGCCGCCCGGCGACCGTCAGCGGCAAGAGTTTCGAGAGCCTCGACCACGCCGCGTTCGCCGCCGAGCACGTGACGCGTCGCGACGACGGGACGCACGACGTCGTCCTCGCGCTCGAAGGCGTCCACTGCGCGGCCTGCGTGTGGCTCGTCGAGCGCTTGCCGCGGATCCTGCCCGGCGTCGTCGATGCGCGCCTCGATCGCGTGTCGGGTCGAGCCTCGCTGCGCTACGACCCGGCCGTCGTCACGCTGTCGGCGATCGCGCGGACGCTGGACGGGCTCGGATATCCGCCGCACGCGAATCGCGGCGCGGCGCGGCAGGCGGCGCGTCGAGCTCGCGCGCGCAAGCACGTCGTCGATCTGGGCGTCGCCGGCGCGTGCGCGGGCAACACGATGCTGTTCGCGTTCGCGCTGTACGGCGGTCATCTCGAAGGCATGGACCCGACGACGCGGACGATGCTGCGCGTGGTGTCGCTCGCGTTCACGGTGCTGTCGCTGGCGTGGCCCGGCCGCGTGTTCTTCCAGGGTGCGTGGACGTCGCTGCGCACGCGGGTTCCGCACATGGACCTGCCGGTCGCGCTGGCGCTGACGATCGGCACCTTGTTCGGCGCGCGTAACACGCTCCTCGACGTCGGGGACACGTACTTCGAGTCGCTGACGGTCGTCGTGTTCCTGCTGCTCGTCGGCCGGTTCTTGCAAGAGAAGCGCTCGCGCGACGCGCTGGACGCGGTCGACCTGTTGTTCTCGGTGACCGATGCGACGGTGCGCCGACTCGACGGGGACGTCGAACGCGAGACGCCGATCGAGGCGCTTGCGCCCGGCGATCGCATCCGCGTCCGCCACGGCGAGACGGTCGCCGCCGACGGCATGATCGAGCGCGGCACGGCCGCGTTCGACGTCGCGTTCCTGACCGGCGAGTCGAAGCCGCGGACCTTGTCGATCGGCGACCGCGTGCTCGCCGGCTCGCGCAATCAAGGCGGCGAGGTCGACGTCGTCGTCGAGGCATCGGGTGCGCGAACGCGGGCCGGGCGCTTGATGGAGACGGTGCGCAGCGCGGCCGAGACGAAGTCGCCGATCGTGCGGACCGTCGATCGGATGGCGCGCCGGTTCACCGTCGTCGTGCTCGTGCTCGCCGCGGTGACGGCCGTGCTGTGGTGGGGACACTCGCAAGAGCGCGCGGTCCAACACGCGGTCGCCCTGCTGATCGTGACGTGCCCGTGCGCGCTCGGACTCGCGACGCCGCTCGCGGTGACGGTCGCCCTCGGGCGCGCCGCGAAGCGCGGGATCCTGATCCGTGGCGCCGACGTCGCCGAGGCGCTGTGCGCGCCGGCGCTGGTCGTCCTCGACAAGACCGGCACGGTGACGACCGGCTCGATGCAGCTCTGCGAATGGAGCGGACCGGCCACGATCCTCGACCGCGTCGCCGCGCTGGAAGCGGGCGTCGAGCACCCGATCGCGATCGCGCTGCGGCAGGCGGTGCCGGCGGCGCGCGGCGTCGTCACGCAGCGCCACGTCGAACCCGGATTCGGCGTCGAAGGAGTCGTCGACGGCGAGACGCTGATCGTCGGCTCGCCGCGCTACGTCGAGCGCCGCACGTCCGCGCTGCCGCCGTTCATCCAAGCCGCGGTCGAGCGCGTCCGCGTGCGGGGGCTGACGCCGATCGTCTGTGCGCGCGATGGTCTGGTCGAGGCCGTCGGGGGTCTCGGCGATGCGCTGCGCCCGGATGCGAAGGCGGCGGTCCACGCGCTGTCGAAACTCGGGCACGAGGTCGTACTGTTGTCCGGCGACGAACCCGCGGTCGCGTACGCGATCGGCCGGGACCTCGGACTGGACATCGGTTCGATCGAGGGCCTGGCGTCGCCGGAGCGCAAGCTCGAGCGCGTGCGCGCGGCGCTGGCGTCGGGCCGACGCGTGTTCATGGTCGGCGACGGCGTCAACGACGCGGCCGCGTTGGCCGCGGCCACCGTCGGCATCGCCGTCAGCGGTGGCGCCGAAGCGAGCCTCGAAGCCGCCGACGTCTATCTGGCGAAGCCCGGACTCGAGCCGTTGCTCGAGTTGATGCGCGGCTCGGCGCGCACGCTCGCGGCGATCCGGCGCTGCCTGCGCGCGTCGCTGGTCTACAACGCCGTCAACGTTGTCCTCGCGATGACCGGCGTGCTGAATCCGTTGGTCGCCGCGGTGCTGATGCCGTTGTCGTCGCTGACCGTCGTGACCCTGGCGTTCCGTGCGCGCACGTTCGGAGACGAACCATGATGATCTTGTGGGTAGTCGTCCCGGTGGCGCTCGCGTTCGTCGCCGCAGCGATCGTCGCGTACGTGCGGGCCGCGCGCGCGGGGCAGTTCGACGACCTCGAGACGCCGGCGATCCGCATGTTGTTCGACGACGACGGCGCGCCGGCGGGCGTGCCACCGCAGCAACGATCACCCGGTCCCGGACGAGCAGAGCCGAAACGCGGGTAGCGGCGGGCCTGCGCGATCCCCATGATCGGCGGGCCTTACGGCCTGTCGAACTGTCCACCGGCCCGCGGCCGGCGCCGAACGAGCATGGCTTCGCGCGCGAGGACCGGTCGCCGAGCGATCGGCGTTCCTCGCTCCTCGCCCGGCTCGTTCGCGCTCATCCGGCGACTCGGCGGACTCCATCGACAGGCGGGTCCCAGCCTGGAGCTCCGCCATGGATCCGCGTAATCCGCTCGCCCGCATCCTTGCGCTGTCGCGATCTCCGGTCGTCGCTCGGCTCGCGTTCGTGCTCGAGCCGTTCCACGAGTCGATCGCTCGCCGGGTCGACGTCGAACTGAAGGACGGCCGGAAGCGGATCTTCGTCGCGCCGCCACGCATGAGCTTGGTCGAGTTGCTCGACGACGTCGGCAGGTACCTTGCCGCGATCGAACGGACCGTCGCGCGTCCGCCGCGTTCGCGGCCGCTGCGACGCGGTGAGCAGGAGGCAGCCTCGTGAGCGTGAACCCGCGTGGGATCGGGATCTGGACGATGTTGGGGATCGGCTTCGCGCTCGGCGTCGGCCCGTCGGGGTTCGCGCGCGGCGGCGAGGTGCCGGCGGCGCTGCGCAAGGACCTGAAGTCGAACGACGACGACGTACGCGCCGACGCCGCGAAGGCGGCGATCGAGCAAGCCGGAGCGGCCGCGGTCGAGTCGGTGCTGCTGCTCGCCGCGACCGACGATCGCACGCGGGTCCGCGACGTCGCGTTCACCGCGATCGCGCGCGCGAAGGACGCGGCGGTGACGGCGGCGGTCGTCGAGCACGGCCTGTCGTCGAAAGACGCGGTCGTCCGCGCGACGGCGTGCGAGATCTTGCGCGAGCGCGGCGACGCCGCGGCCGGCGACGCGATCACGAAGGCGCTCGATGATCGCGACGGCGGCGTGGTGCTGGCGGCGGTCGAAGCCGCGGGCTTCGTCAAGCCGGCCGGCGCGAAGGCGCGACTCGACGCGATCGCACGGAAGGGGTCGGATCCGATCCTCCGTGCCGCAGCGGTCGAAGCGCTGTCGCGCGCGTATCGCGCCGACGCGGTGCCGATCCTCGTCGAACTGGTCGCGGACGCCGACGCGGCCGTCGCCGCCGAAGCACTCCATTCGCTGGGGTTCAACGACCGCGAACTCGCCGCGCGTCACGTGGCGGACGTGCTCCGCGCGCACGCGGGCAGCGAGGCGGTCGACGTGCGGCTCGCGACCGCGCTGCGCGACGCGCGGCGATTGCGGCAGGCGGCGGTGCTCGAACCGTTGGTGCGATTGCTCGAGCATCGGCGCGAACGGGTCCGTTCGGCCGCGTTCGTCGCGTTGGCCGAGCTCACGGGGCTCGAGATCCCGCCCGACCCGAAGGCGTGGACCGAATGGTGGGACCATTACGGGGCCGGCTTCGAACTGCCGCAGAAGGCGTCGAAGGCGGTCGAGCCACGATCCGTCGCGACGTTCTTCGGTCTGCCGGTCGCGAGCGACCGCGTCGTATTCGTGTTGGACCTGTCGGGATCGATGCGCGAGAACGACCGCAGCGGCAAGCCGCGGCTCGACACCGCGCGGGCCGCGTTCGCCGCCGCGGTCGGTGCGCTGCCGCCGACGGCGAAGTTCTCGGTCGTCGTGTTCGGCGACGCCGCGACCGCGTGGTCGAAGGAACTGGTCGCCGCATCGCCGGCGAAGGTCGAGGACGCGACGAAGTTCCTCGCGCGGCAGCAGGCGCGCGGCAAGACGAACTTGTTCGACGGTTTGCAGGTCGCCTACGGGTTCGACGACGTCGACACGATCGTCGTGCTGTCGGACGGCGCGCCGTCGACCGGCGCGTTCCAGTACTTCCAGCGCATCCGTCATCACGTCGGGCGCATGAACCGGACGCGCGGCATCGCCGTGTCGACCGTCGCTCTCGCCGAGAAGGACGATGCGCGCGCGTTCCTGCGTGAATTGTCGGAGGCGACCGGCGGGGTCTTCACGACGCCGTGAGGCCGCCGGCGCCGCGGTTTTTCGACGAGAACCGTTCGGCCGCGTGCCGATGGGAAGGCCCGGGCTCTACGATCCCCGCGCCACACGACGGTCGCGGGAATCGCGCGAGAGACGTGTCGCGCTCGTCGGCGTGACGCACTCTCGATGCGAGGACGCCGACCGGGGTCGCTCGCGCCGCCTGGCGCTGCGGCCGTTCCGAAACGCCTGGAGATGGACTCATGGGAGACGGCCCTGTCACTGCGAACCTCGCGCTCGGCATCGGGTGCACGCGCCTCGCGAATCCGGAGGCGGTGACCCCGGGCGCGCCGGTCGTGCACAAGGGAATCGGCGACCCGAAGGTCGGCCTGGTGCGCCTCGAAGGTCCGTGGATCCACGCCGACGGCTACATCGAGAGCGCAGCCGCCGAGGGCTCCTCCTGCACGATCACGAACACGGCGGCTCGCGTCGACGTGACGTTGTCGACCGCGGACGGCAAGCCGGCGCGCGTCGCGGTCAACGAGGACGGCCCGCCGCTCGATCGCGAATGGTGCGGCGGCGACTGCATCGAGGACGGCGAGCTCGGCGCGGCCGTGACGGTCGACGCGAAGCGCGACTACTGGGTCACCAAGCGCCAAGAGGCGGAGATGCACGAACTGACGTTCGTCGCGACCAGCAAGGGGCTCCGCATCCACGCGATGAAGTTCTCGGGCTGACCGGATCCCGCGTCGACGATGCCGTGGATCGCCGCGTCGATCCACGACGCGAGCGGCGGGCTTCGGATCAGCGCGCGCAAGTCTCCGCGCGGCCGCCATCGATCGGCAGCGTCGCCGCGGTGATCCATCCGGCCTGATCGGACGCGAGGAACGCGATCGCCGCCGCGACTTCGTCGGGCGTCCCGACGCGCCCGAGGGGATGCGTCTCCTTGCTGCGCTCGAGGAACGCCTGATACGCGTCTTCGGTCATGCCGCCGTTGCGGTGCAAGCCGGTCCGCACGACGCCGGGATTGACCGCGTTCACGCGGACGCCGCGCGGCGCGAGCTCGAGCGCCGCGCAGCGCGTCAATTGGTCGAGCGCGGCCTTCGAGACGCAGTACGCGACGACGCCGGGGAACGCGCGCGTGCCGGTCACGCTGGACACGTTGACGACGTTGCCCTTGCGCTCGATCAGGTCGGGCAGCAGCCGGCGCAACAGATCGAACGGCACGCGCAGGTTGACGTCCATGCTGTGGTCGAACCGAGCGAGGTCGGTGGCTTCGACGCTGCCGCCCTCGAGGATCCCCGCGGCGTTGACCAGCACGTCGATGCCGCCCAACGCACGGCGCGCTTGGTCGACCGCGGCCGCGCGGGCCGCGTCGCTCGTCAGATCGGCGGTGATCGGGACCACACGATCCGGTCCGTCCTTCGAGGCCGCCTTGGCCAGCTCGACCAGCTCGGCCAGCGCGGACGCGTTGCGGCCGACCGCGGCGACGCGGGCTCCTTCACGGACGAACCGCAATGCGGTGGCGCGACCGATGCCGCTGGTCGCGCCGGTGACGAAGGCGTTCTTGTGGGTGAGGAGTGCGTTCATGGCGGGGCGTCGTACCCGGAGCGGCCGGCCACCGCCAAATCCAACTTTGCGATCGAGCAGGGACCGGCACGGGGTTCGGGCGTGGGGCGGGGCTCGGCCGAGGCCCGGCTCAAGCCGCCGTCCGCGACCGCCGGCGCGCGGTTCCGCCGTCTCGGCCTGACACGAGTCCCGGGCGCCGATATAGACTCCGCGCCGATTCGCATCCGCCCCGAGCAACCATGGCGCAGTCCGGTTTCCGCGAGTTCTCCGAGTTGCTGCGCGGCAACCGCGAGTTCCGCTACCTCTGGTACGGCCAGCTCATCAGCCAAGCCGGTGACTGGTTCAACCAGATCGCCGTGATGCGGCTGCTCGATCGGCTCGGCGCCTCCGGGACCGAGCAGGCGATGTCGCTGATGCTGCGGATGCTGCCGCACCTCGTCATCGCACCGCTCGCCGGCGTCTGGATCGACCGCGTCGACCGGCGCTTCGTGCTGCTGTGGTCGGACATCCTGCGTGCCGCGCTCGTCCCCATGTTCCTGTGGGCGGACGGCCCCGGCGACGTGGTGGGCATCTACGCGCTGATCGCCGCGCAGGTCGCTCTGACCGCGTTGTTCGAACCGGCGAAGACCGCGTTGATCCCGAACCTCGTGCGACCCGACCAGCTCGCGACGGCGAACGCGCTGTCGGCGGCGACATGGTCGGTCATGCTGGCGATCGGCGCCGCGTTGGCCGGCGTCGTCATCGAGACCGCGGGTCTCGCGCCCGCGTTCCTGATCGATTCGGCGAGCTTCCTGCTGTCGGCCCTCTGCGTCGCGAACGTCGCGCGGCGCGAGCCGCCGCAAGGGCGACGGACCGACGATCGACCGCGGCGCAGATGGACCGCGGGGTTCGTCGATCTGTTCGAGGGCTTCCGCTACATGGCCGGCCATCGCGCCGTCCTGTCGCTGGTGCTCGTCAAGGCCGGCATCGGACTGTCGGGCGGGACGCTGTTGCTGCTGTACGTGTTCGCGAAGGACGTGCTCCCCCCGGACGACCGCATCGACCTGTGGACCGGATTGCTGTTCGTCGCGCGCGCGATCGGGACCGGCGTCGGGCCGTTCGTCGGACGATTCGTCGGCGGGCGCGACGACGCCGCGATGCGCCGCGTCATCGCATGGGGCTTCTTCGTCGCCGCGTTGTTCTTCACCGCGTTCGCGTGCGCGAGCGGTTTCTGGACCGGGTTCGTGCTGCTCGGACTCGGGCACCTCGGCTCGAGCGTGAGCTGGGTGTTCAGCACCGTCTTGTTGCAGGGGAAGGTCGAGGACCGCTTCCGGGGCCGAGTTTTCTCGGCGGAGCTGTCGCTGTTCACCGTCACGTTCAGCCTCGCCATGCTCGCGACGGGACATGCCCTGGACGATTGGGGCTGGAACCCGCGATCGGTGGCGGTCGTTTCTGGCGCGTCGTTGCTGGTTCCTGGGGTGCTTTGGGTTTTGGCCCACCGTTCGCGATGGTCGAAGCCCGACCTGCCCCTCTCGACGTCCAAACCCCGCTGAACCGCACGGGTTGGGGTCGTTCGAGGCCGAACTGGGGTAGGGCGACTCCAAATCGACCCGAAATCGGGCGAACGGAAATCCATCGAGCTGCGACCAAACTCGCGATCGGCTGATTCGTTGAACGAGCGTGGCCGCCCCGGCCTCGCGTGGGAACCATGAAGCACACCGCGGACATTCGGACGACGAAGTCGACGTTCGTGGACCTCACCGAGGTCCAGGACGTGGGCGGCGATCTCCCGGCGTGCGCGGTGCCCGATTTCATCGGCGGGTTCCGCGTCGTGCGTCTGCTCGGGAGCGGCGGCATGGGGACCGTGTTCGAGGCCGAGCAAGAGCAGCCGCGCCGCGCCGTCGCGCTGAAGGTGTTGCGCACCGGACTCGCATCGCGGACCGTCCTCGCGCGCTTCGAGCGCGAAGCGGCGGTCCTGGCCGACCTCGATCATCCGCACATCGCGCGCGTCCATCAGGCCGGTACGCACCGGCCGACCGGGCTCGCCGGCGATCTCGGGCCGGTCCCGTTCTTCGTCATGGAGCTGGTGCGCGGCGGCCGAGCGATCACCGACTACGCGGTGCTGCATGGTCTCGACGCGCGTGCTCGCGTGAAGCTGTTCCTCGACGCCTGTGACGCCGTCGCGTACGCGCATCGGCACGGCGTCATCCACCGCGATCTGAAGCCGGCCAATCTGCTGGTCGGCGTCGACGGCCGCTTGAAGCTGATCGACTTCGGCGTCGCGCGGTCCGCGCTGCGGCAAAACGACGGCTTCCAGACCGAAGTCGGTCAGGTGCTCGGCACGTTCCAGTACATGAGCCCCGAGCAATGCGACGGTCGCCCCGACGACGTCGACGAGCGCAGCGACCTCTATTCGCTCGGTGTCGTGCTGTTCGAACTGCTGACCGGAGCGCTGCCGTACGACGTCGGGACGACGTCGGTCCACGAGGCCGCGCAAGTCGTGCTGCAGGCCAAGCCGCGGCGGTTGTGTGCGCTCGATCCGGCGCTGCGTGGCGATCTCGAACGGATCCTCGAACGAGCGCTCGCGAAGCAGAAGGCCGATCGGTACCCGAGCGTCGACGCGATGGCGGCCGACCTGAAGAAGTGGCTCGACGGGCGGCCGCTCGGCTGGACGCCGCCGACGCTCGTCGGCCGTTGGCTGCGCGGGTTGTTGAAGCACCGCGTCGCGAGTTGTCTCGCGCTGCTCGTCGGCGCGACGCTGGTGTTTGGCGCGACCGAGATCGTGCGGTTGCGCGCCGAGGTCGATCGCCTCGAACGCCGGCCGGTCGAACTCGGGGCGCCCGCCGCGTACGAAGACCGATGGATGCAGGGGGTGCTCTCGATCGAGGGCGCGTCGAAGTGCTTGCCCGTCGTCCCGGTGCGCTCCGCGTCCGGCACGGTCGTGTTGCGCCTGGTGGAAGTCCAAGCGCGCGCCTGAAGTTCCGCTCGCGGTTCGCCGCGAGGTCGCTACGTTCCTCCGCCCTGCATCGAAGTTCACGATTCTGTCATGGCTGCAGCCGGCTGCGAACCGCGCAGGCTTCGTGTCTGCAGGCTCCGGTCGCTCCGCGACCGGAGAGGCTCCCCGACTCGTTCCATGGAGTCGCATCGCCGGTTCGCCTCGCCTGCGCGCTTCTCGCTCGGCCTCGCGGCATCACAGAATCGTGAACTTCGATTTGGCGAACCTCATGGGCCGTGGAATGCGGAGCGGAGATGACTGAGCGGAAGCGAGAGTCGCGAACGCGACTCGACAAGTACTCCCTGTACGAAGCCTCGGTGCAGTGCGTCGACGCCGACCTCGACTTCTGCGAACGCGTCTACCGCAAGGCCAACGGCAAGCCGCTGCGGATCCTGCGCGAAGACTTCTGCGCGACGGCCGCGATCGCGTGCGGGTTCGCGGCGCGTGATGCGTCGCACCTCGCGCTCGGCGTCGACCTCGATCCGCACGTGCTCGAGCAAGCGGCTCGGCGCAACGTGCGTGCGCTCGACGCGGCGACCCGGTCGCGCGTGCGCCTGCTGCACGCGAACGTGCTCGAGGTCACCAGCCCGCACGTCGAATGTGTCGCCGCGCTGAACTTCTCGTACTGGGTGTTCAAGCGCCGCGCGGACCTGCTCGCGTATTTCCGCGCCGCGTGGCGATCGCTGCGGCCGGGTGGCGTGTTCGTGCTCGACGCGTTCGGCGGCACCGATGCGCTCAGCGAGTCGACGGATCGTCGTCCGATCGCCGCGACGACGCTGCACGACGGCACGCGCGTGCCGCGCTTCACGTACGTGTGGCGCCAGGCGCGGTTCGACGCGGTCTCGCACGACTTCCTGTGCCACATCGATTTCGAGCTGAAGGACGGTCGCAAGTGGACGCGCGCGTTCACGT
>JAEUIB010000395.1 GCA_016795255.1 Planctomycetota bacterium | reverse complement strand
GTTGAAGCGGAAGTCGGAGAGGCAGTCGGTGATCGCGCCGACCATCGCGCGCAGGCGCGACAGGATCCAACGATCCGCGAGTTCCGTGATCGCCTTCGGACGCGTCACCGGCCCCTCGCCGACCTTCAAGATCGCGAAGCGCGCGGCGTTCCACATCTTGTTGGCGAAGTTGCGGCCCTTCTCGAATTTCGTGATCGAGAGCTTCGTGTCCTGGCCCTCGACCGTGAGGTCGATCAGCGAGTACCGCATCGCGTCGGCGCCGTAGCCGTCGATGATCTCGATCGGATCGATGCCGTTGCCGAGCGACTTCGACATCTTGCGGCCCTTCTCGTCGAGGACCGTGCTGTGGATGTTGACGTGCTTGAACGGGATCTTGCCGACGTTGTGGAGGCCCATCATCACCATGCGGGCGACCCAGAAGAAGATGATGCCGCGGTCCGTCGACAGCGTGTCGGTCGGATAGAAGAACGCGAGGTCGTCGGTCTTCTCCGGCCAGCCGAGCGTCGAGAACGGCCACAGCGCCGAACTGAACCACGTGTCGAGCACGTCCTCGTCCTGACGCAGCGCCGTGTCGCCGCAGGTCGGGCAGGCCTTCGGTGCGACGTCTTCCGTCGCGAACTCGTGGCCGTGACTGCACCACAACACGGGGATGCGGTGGCCCCACCACAGTTGGCGCGAGATGCACCAGTCGCGCACGTCGACGAGCCACGACTTGTAGAACTCGGCCCAGCGCGCCGGATGGAACTGCGGCTCGCCGCGCTCCAGCGCCGCGAGCGCGAGGTCGGCCAGCGGTCGCATCTTCACGAACCACTGCAGCGACTCGATCGGTTCGACGATGGTGTCGCAGCGATAGCACTGCCCCACCGCGTGCTTGATCGCGTCGACCTTCACCAGCAAGCCCGCGGCGTCGAGGTCGGCGACGATGCGCTTGCGCGCTTCCTCGCGCTTCAGGCCCGCGTACGGACCGCCGTGCTCGTTGATGACCGCGCGATCGTCCATCACGCGCAACAGGCCGAGCTTCGCGCGCGCGCCCATCTCGAAGTCGTTCGGATCGTGCGACGGCGTCACCTTCACGGCGCCGGTGCCGAAGTCCTTCTCGACCGCGGTGTCGGTGAACAGCGGGATCTCGCGCTGCAACAGCGGCAGCACGAGCGTCGCGCCGCGCAGCGACGCATAGCGCTCGTCGTCGGGATGCACGGCCACGCCGAGGTCGCCGAGCATCGTCTCGGGGCGCGACGTCGCGACGGTCACGAACGTGCCGGGCTGGCCCTTCACCGGGTACTTGATGTGCCACAGGTGGCCGTCGCGCTCGGGCTTCTCGACCTCGTCGTCGGCGAGCGCCGTCTCGCAGCGCGGGCACCAATTGATGATGCGCTTGCCGCGGAAGATCAGACCCTCGCGGTAGAGCTTGACGAAGTTGTGACGCACCGCGCGCGCGAGCCCGTCGTCGAGCGTGAAGCGCGTGCGCGACCAATCGCACGAGCTGCCCATGCGGCGCAACTGCTGCAGGATGCGGTCGCCGTACTCGTTCTTCCACGCCCACACGCGCTCGAGGAACGCGTCACGACCGAGCTGCTGACGGCGCTTGCCCTCGGTCTTCATCAGTTGCTTCTCGACGACGTTCTGCGTCGCGATACCGGCGTGGTCGGTGCCGGGCAACCACAGCGCGGCCTTGCCGCGCTTGCGCTCGAAGCGGATCAGTAGGTCCTGGATCGTGTTGTTCAGGCCGTGACCCATGTGCAGCGCGCCGGTCACGTTCGGCGGCGGGATCACGATCGTGTACGGAACCTTCGACCGATCGACGACGGCACGGAACGCATCGCGTTGTTCCCAGAAGCGGTAGATGTCCGCTTCCACGGTCTGCGGTTCGTAGCGCGTGTCCATGTCGGTCGTCATGGGGGTCCTCGCGAAAACGCGGGATCCTACCAGCGGCCGTCAGGACCTCGGCGGCCGGCTCGGTCGGGTCCAGATGAACCCCAGCACGAGCGCTCCGGATGCGATCAGCAACCCGTCGCCCCAGGCCGGGTAGTGGCGGGCCCACACGACGTACGCGAACGACGGGACGATCAGCGCCGTCGCGACGAGCTTCGCCCGCGTCCGGATCACCCCGCCCTCGTGCCAGTCCCGGATCGGCGGACCCAGCCAGCGGTGCCCCGTCAGCCACGCGTGCAAGCGCCGCGATCCCTTCGAGTAGCACCACGCGCCGAGCAGCAGGAACGGCGTCGTCGGCAGGATCGGCGTGAACGCCCCGACGGCGCCGAGCAGCACGCAGACGTGTCCCGCGGCGACGTAGAGCGGTTTCATGGCTGCCGGGGCTTCGCCGCAGCCGCCTGCCGGATCGCGTCGAACAGCGCGCTGGCGGCCGGGTCCGCGCGCAGCGCGCCGAGGTCGCGGTCATCGAGACGACTCGTATCGTCGAAGCCGAGCGACACGGCTTCTTTCAAGCACTCGCGCGCGCGGGCGAGTCGTTCGTCGAACCAACGCTGGCGGGTCTCCGCGTCCAGCGTCGCGTCGTCCCGCGCGAGCGCTGCGCCGCGCGACATCACCGTCGCCGCGATACGCCACGTCTCCGGATCGTCACGGTCGACTTCGATCAGCTCGTCGAGGTTCGTCGTCGCCGCGACGTCGTCGCGCGCGTCGTGGTCCATCTCGATCATCGACCAGTAGTGGAATCGCAGGAAGCGCTCGACCGTCGGGTGCGCCGGCGCCAGCCGACGCGCTTCGCGTTGCACGGTGACGGCTTCCTCGACGAGTGCGTACGCGCGCTCGCGATCCCCGGCCGCGCGAACCGCTCGCGCGAAGTTGTGCAACGCGCCGCCGAGTCCGCTGATGGTCTCCGCCGAGTCCGGTCGACGCGCCGCCATCCCACGCCGCGTCTGGATCGCGAGTTCTCCCACGGCGAGCGCTCCGTCGAGATCGCCTTCGGACTGCAGCAGGCCGACGCGGTTCGAGCACAGCTTCGCGAACGCGTTGGCGTAGTAGTCGTTGGTCGGGTACTCGCGCACGAGCGCATCGAGGATCGCGAACCCCTCGTCGCTCGCCTGCCGCGCGTCGTCGGGTCGCTTCAGGAAGCCGTAGAGCTGCTCGAGGTTCAGGAACACGTTGCCGAGGTCGAGCCGATAGTCCGGCGTCGCCGGGAAGTCGCGCACCAACTCGCGCAGCAGCGTCAGCGCGCGCAAGTACTCGCGCTCCGCGAGTTGCGGTCGCTGCATGTCGAGCATCGTGCCGAGGTTCAACTGCACTCCGGCCAGCTCGAACTTCACGTCGGGTCGTTGATCGAGCTCCGTCCGCAAGCGTTCGAGTTCATCGATCGCCTTGCGATACGCCGCGATGCTGTCGTCGACGCGGCCGACGTCGGCGAGCGACGACGCGAGCATGTTGAGGATCGACGCGCGCTGCGTCCGTTCTTCGATGCTCGCCGGAGGCGACGCGCCATCGGCGAACGCCCCGCCGCGCTCCTGCTGTTCGAGCGCGCCTTCGAGATGAGCACGCGCTCGCTCCGAATCGGCGCCAAGCAGCAGCGTTCCGTACGAGTACAGCGTCTCGGCGTAGGCGCGGCGGTCGTCGCGCGACATCGTCCCGGATCGCTCGACTTCGCCGTGCAGCGACAGCGCTCGATCGAGGAAGCGCGACGCATCGGCCACGCGGCCACGCAGCCGTTCGGGCAATCCGCGATTGCGGTTCGCGATCGCGAGGTCCCTCGACAGGCGCGCATCGGTCGCGTCGATCGCGCGCAGTCGCTCGAGGATCTCGATCTCGGCGTCGTACGCCGCGGCGGCCGCATCGAGGTCGCCCAGCGACCGGCGGATCTCACCGACTCCGGCGTACACGCGCGCCTGTTGCCACAGCAGGTGCGGATCGTCGCCGCTCTGCGCCAGGAACTGCTCGTAGAACGTGCTCGCGCGTTCCAGCAGTCGCCGCCGTACCGGCTCCATCTGCGGCACGTACCGCAGATCGACTTCGCCGACTTCGCGCTGCAGCGCGTCGACGGCGGCCAGCGCCTGCTCGAAGTTGTGCTCGGCGCGCTCGCGCTCACGATCGATGCGCTCGCGCGCGTCTTTCTCGCGCAGGAACGCAGCGAACGGGACGCCGATGACGAGCACGAGCGCGAGCGCGACGGACGTCGCCTCCGCGGGCCGTCGCTTCATCCACGTCGCGACGCGACGCGTGAAGCCGACGCGGCGCGCTTCGATCGGCCGATGCGCGAGCACGTTCTCGACGTCGCGCGCGAGGTCCTCCATCGTCGCGTAGCGCCGCGCGCGTTCGACGTCCATCGCCGTCAGGCAGACCGTCTCGGTCTCCCAACTCACCGCCGGATTGCGGCGGCGCGGCGAGCTCGGTCGGCCCTCGAAGATGCGCTGCATCGTCTGCTCGTTCGACTCGCCGCGGTACGGCACGTCGAGCGTCAGCAGCTCGTACAGCGACACGCCCAGCGAGTAGACGTCGCTGCGACCGTCGATCGCGTCGAGGTCGCCGCGCGCCTGCTCCGGCGGCATGTACGGCACCGATCCGAAATGATGGCCGGACTTCGTGAAGCGATCGCTCTCGCCGTGGATCGCGAGGCCGAAGTCGAGCAGCATCGCGCGACCGTCGCTCGTGACCATGACATTCGACGGCTTCACGTCGCGGTGGAGGATGCCCTTCTGGTGCGCGTGACCGAGCGCGTCCGCGACTTGGCGCACGAGACGCAGCACGGCTTCTTCGTACGTGCCCGCGAACACGTAACCGGGCTCGAGCGTCAGCGGGATCTCCTCG
>JAEUIB010000369.1 GCA_016795255.1 Planctomycetota bacterium | reverse complement strand
CGGCTTTCACCTGCACAAGGCGCGTGTCGTGCGCGGCTCGATCAAGGACGGCGTGAGTGGGAAGGTCAGCGTCGCGACGACTCGTCGCGCCGACGTGATGCGCAACCACACCGGGACGCACCTGCTGCACTGGGCGTTGCGCCGCGTGCTCGGCACGGAGACGACCCAGGCCGGCTCGTTGGTCCATCCCGAGTACTTGCGGTTCGACTACACGGCGTCGAAGGCTCCGACCGACGAGCAACTCGCGCAGGTCGAGGATCTGGTGAACCAGCAGGTGCTCCGCGACCTCCACGTCGCGAAGTCCGAGTCGTCGTTCGACGAAGCGAAGGCCGCGGGCGCGATGGCGCTGTTCGGCGAGAAGTACGGCGACCGCGTGCGCGTCGTCAAGGTCGTCGACGCGGAGCTGGGCGCCGAGTTCGAGAGCACCGAGCTGTGCGGCGGTACGCACGTCGCGCGGACCGGTCAGATCGGCGTGCTCAAGATCGTCTCGGACGGAGCGATCGCGGCGGGTGTCCGCCGCATCGTCGCGGTCACCGGCACCGGGACCGTCAAGCTGCTGCGCGACAAGTCGCGCGCCGTTCGCGCGGTCGCGGAACTGCTGAAGGCGCGCGAGGACGACGTCGCGGCGCGCGTCGAGCACTTGCTCGCCGAGCGCTCGCGTCTCGAGAAAGAGCTGGCGCGCACGCGCCGTGATGCGGCTCTCGGCGCCCTCGATTCGATTCGTGGTCGCGCGATCGACATGGGGGGGACGAAGGTCCTCGTCCACACCGCGGAAGGCCTCGGCGCCGACGAGCTGCGCGCCCTCGCGGACGCGTTGATCGAACCGGCGGCCGTCGTCGTCCTGGCCGGGATCCACGCCGACCAGGTCGCGCTCGTCGCGGCGTGCGGTGACGCGTCGGTGAAGCGCGGCGTCAAGGCCGGCGACATCGTCCGCGATCTCGGGAAGCAGCTCGGCGGTGGCGGCGGCGGCAAGCCGACGCTGGCGCAGGGCCAGGGCAAGGACGTCGGAGCGCTGGAAGCGACGTTGCGGTCGCTCGTCGATGGCCTGCGCCAGAAGCTCGGTTCCTGACGGCGCTGAATTTGGAATTGAACCGCGGGGGTCCGGGCCTAGAATCCCGCGATTTCGCGGACACCCCGCGAAGTTGACCCTTCGGGGCATGGCTCGGACCGTCGCGATCGACGGTCGCGGGGTCGGCCCGAACAACCGCCTCTCGAGAGTCCCGCATGGCCGTACCGAAGCGACGAACTTCCAAGCACCGTAAGCGCAAGCGCCGGTCGCACCTCGCGTTGTCGAAGCCTTCCTTGTCCGCGTGTCCGCGCTGCGGCGCGACGGTGAAGCCGCACACGGTCTGCGATTCGTGTGGCCACTACCGCGGGACGGAAGTGTTCCCCGAGGGCGACGCGACCAACGTCTGAGCGCACTCGAGCGCTGCTGGCCTTCGAACCCACGCAGGAGACGTCCGCAGGCATGAAGATCGCGCTCGATGCGATGGGCGGTGATCACGCGCCCGCCCAGGTCGTTGCCGGAGCCGTACGCGCGCTTCGTGAGGGTTACGTGCGCAAGGACGAGCTCGTGCTCGTCGGTGACGCGTCCTCGATCGAGCGCGAGTTGGCGCTGCTGCAGTGGACCGAACCGGTCGACATCATCCACGCCAGCGAGAACATCGGGATGGACGAGCATCCCGGCCAAGCTTTGCGCAAGAAGCGTGATTCGACGATCGTCGTCGGAGCACGCATGGTGCGCGAGAAGAAGGCCGATGCGTTCGTCTCCGCCGGCAACACCGGTGCGATGGTCGGCGCCGGACTGTTCTTCGTCGGCCCGCTCGAAGGCGTGCGACGTCCCGGTATCGCGGTGACGTTCGGCACGGCCAAAGGGCCGTGCACGCTCGTCGACTGCGGCGCGAACGTCCACTGCCAGCCCGAGGACCTGTTCATCTACGGCCTGATGGCCGCCGAGGCGATGGAGGGGATGCTCGGCATCAAGCGCCCGCGCGTCGGCATCCTGAACATCGGCGAGGAAGCGGAGAAGGGCAACCCGCTGACGCAGCGGACGCACGAACTGTTTTCGTCGTCGAACCTGAACTTCATCGGCAACGTCGAGGGCAACGTCCTGTTCGAGGGCGCGGCTGACGTCGTCGTCTGCGAAGGCTTCGTCGGCAACGTCGTGCTGAAGGTCTCGGAAGGCCTCGGACACGTGCTGACGACGATGTTCAAGGACGAGGTCCTGCGCCACGGCGGCGCGGCGGCCGGACCGATGTTGAAGCAGGTCCTCGGCACGATCGGTGCACGCACCGACTACGCGGAGTACGGCGGTGCGCCGCTGCTCGGCGTCGACGGCTTGATGATCATCTGCCACGGCCGATCCGATGCGCGCGCGATCGCGAACGCATTGAAGGCATCGCGCCGCTTCATCGAATCCGACGTCAATCGCCACATCGTCGAGGGGTTGCGCAAGATGCCGGCGATCCGCAACGAGGGTGCTGCGGGGAGCGGCGCATGAGCACGGGATCGCGGGCCGGCATTCGTGGTTCCGGTTGCTACGTGCCCGAGCGGGTGCTCAGCAATCGCGACTTCGAGAAGATGGTCGACACCTCGGACGAGTGGATCACCACGCGCACCGGGATCAAGGAGCGCCGGATCGCCGCGCCCGACCAGTCGACGTCCGATCTGGGTGCGATCGCGGCGCAGCGCGCGCTCGACGATGCGGGCATCACGGCGAAGGACCTCGACCTGATCCTCGTCGCCACCGTCACGCCGGACTATCCGTTCCCGTCGACGGCGTGCCTGATCCAACACAAGCTCGGTTGTCGCGACATCGGCGCGTTCGATCTGTCGGCGGCGTGTTCCGGCTTCATGTACGCGATCTCGACCGCGGCGCAATTCGTGCGTGGCGGCGTCGCGAAGAACGTCCTCGTCATCGGCGCCGAGACTCTGTCGCGCGTGACCGACTACACGGACCGCGGTTCGGCGATCCTGTTCGGCGACGGCGCCGGCGCCGTGATCGTCTCGAACCAGTTCGAACACGGCGAGATCCTGTCGACCGAGCTGCACTCGGACGGCGCCGGATTCGACACGATCATCGTTCCGGCCGGCGGTTCGGCGAAGCCGTTGACGCCAGAGGCGATGTCCGCGCGCGAGCAGTACATGAAGCTGCGCGGACGCGAGATCTACAAGTTCGCGGTCAGCCGCATGGTCGAGCTCGTCGAGCAGGCGTGCGCGCGTCACTCCGACCTCGAACTCGGGGTCGTCGTGCCGCACCAGGTCAATCTGCGCATCATCGAGTCCGCGCGCGACCGACTCGGCATCGGCGACGACAAGCTCGTCGTCAACATCGAGCGCTACGGCAACACTTCGGCGGCGAGCATCGCGATCGCGTTCGACGAGGCCCGTCGCGCCGGTCGATTCGCCGCCTGCGGGGGCAAGCTCGTCGTGATGTGTGCGTTCGGCGCAGGGCTGACCTGGGGTTCCGTCGCTCTCCGGTGGTGAAACCATGACGAAACGCGCCATGTTGTTCCCGGGCCAGGGTGCGCAGCACCCGGGCATGGGGAAGGAGATCGTCGAGCAAGTGCCGGCCGCCCGCCGCGTGATGGACGTCGCGCGCGAAGTGCTCGGATTCGATCTCGCGGCGCTGTGCTTCGACGGTCCCGAGGCGGAGTTGCGCCGAACCGACGTCTGCCAACCGGCGATCCTCGCGACGAGCGCGGCCGTCATCGAAGCGTTGAAGGCGACGAACGGTCTCGATCCGCGTCAGTTCGCGGCGACGGCCGGGCTTTCGCTCGGTGAGTACACGGCGCTGTGGTTCAGCGGCAGCCTCGCGCTCGAGGACGCGCTGCGCCTCGTGCGACGCCGTGGTCAAGCGATGCAAGAAGCGTCGACGCGTCAGCCGTCGGGGATGCTGTCCCTGGTCGGTGCGACGCGCGAACAAGCGGCCGACCTCGTGCGCGCCGCGTCGGGCGCCGGCGTCATCGTCGCGGCGAACTTCCTCGGTCCGGGCGGGATCGCGCTCGCCGGCGACGCGGCGGCGATCGCCGATGCCGAAGCGAAGGCGAAGGACTGCGGTGTCCGCCGGTGCGTTCGACTCGAGGTCGCGGGAGCGTTCCACTCGCCACTGATGGCGCCGGCGACCGCGGCTCTGCGTGACGCGCTCGCGAGCGTGACGATCCATGCGCCCGTGATCCCGTTCGCGACGAACGTCACCGGCGACTTCGTGTCGGACCCGGAGCGCATCCGCGAACACCTCGCCGCGCAAGTCACGTCGTCCGTGCTGTGGGAAGACACGATGCAGCGCTTCACGGCCGCGGGCATCACGACGTTCGTCGAGCCCGCGCCCGGCAAGGTGCTGACGGGACTGATGCGAAAGCTCGCGCCCGACGCGGCGCGGATCAACGTCGAAACGATGGCCGACGTCGGCGCGTACGCGTGAGCGTGCGCGAAGACTGAAGGAGGTTTCGTGTCCGTCTCGATCGATCTCTCGGGCAAGGTGGCTCTCGTGACCGGTGCGTCGCGCGGCATCGGTCGCATGATCGCACTCCGATTCGCCCAGGCCGGCGCCGCGGTCGCCGTCCTCGCCACCAGCGAAGATCGCGCGCGCCCGGTCGTCGACGAGATCACGCAGGCCGGCGGCAAGGCCCTGGCGCTCGGCGCCGACGTCGCGGATGCGGCGCAAGCCACGGCCGCCGTCGAGCGGACGGTCAAGGAACTCGGCGCCCTGCACGTCGTCGTGAACAACGCCGGGATCACGAAGGACGGCTTGTTCGTGCGGATGTCCGAAGAGGACTTCATGCGCGTCGTGGACGTCAACCTGAAGGGGACGTTCAACGTCTGCAAGGCGGCCTCGCGCGGCCTGCTGAAGACGGCCGGCGCCCGCATCATCAACGTCACGTCGATCGTCGGCTTGACCGGCAACGCCGGGCAGGCCAACTACGCCGCCGCCAAGGCGGGGCTCGTCGGCTTCACGAAGTCGCTCGCGCGCGAGTTCGGCGGCCGCGGCGTGACGGTCAACGCGATCGCCCCCGGGTTCATCACGACCGACATGACGTCGGACTTGCCGGAAGCGGTCAAGCAGTCGTCGCTGGCGGCGATTCCGCTCGCGCGTTTCGGGACCGCCGAGGACATCGCCGATGCCGCGTTGTTCCTGGCGTCGGAGCGCGCCGGGTACATCACGGGTCACACGCTCGTCGTGGACGGCGGAATGTCGCTCTGACCCGAACCTCGTTTCGCATGCAACACCGCCCGAGGAACCACGTTGCGGCTCCCTGGCTCGGGCGAAGAAAAGCGTTGATTTGGGTGCCGCGTCGCCTTTGAATACCGCGTTCCGTTCGGCCTGCACATGGCCCTGCAGCGAGCAGGGCAAGGCCTTTCGCGTCGGGTAGGAGTTCGCAAGTGAGCGCAAGCATCGAAGACCGCGTGATCAACATCGTCTGTGAGCAGATGGGCGCGAGCCGGGACAAGATCCAGCCGTCCACCTCGTTCATCAACGACCTTGGCGCGGACTCGCTCGACACGGTCGAACTCGTGATGGAGTTCGAGGACGAATTCGACATCAACATCCCCGACGAAGACGCGGAGAAGATCCAGACCGTCGGCGACGCGATCGACTACATCAAGAAGCGCGTCGGTTGATCGGCCGGCCCCGCGCTGGACGAGCCTGAATCATGACTCGCAGACGTGTCGTTGTGACCGGACTGGGCGGCTTGACGTCGCTCGGCGTCGGTTTCGACAAGACCTGGGAAGGCTTGGTTTCCGGGAAGAGCGGTATCGGACCGATCCAACGGTTCGACGTCGCTGCGTTCCCGGTCCGCTTCGCCGGCCTCGTGAACGAGTACGAGGCCGAGAAGTTCTTCCCCAAGGTCGAGTCGAAGAAGCTCGATCTGTTCACGCAGTACGCGGTCGTCGCCGCGGACGAAGCGATCAAGGACTCCGGCCTCGATCTCGAGACCGTGGACCGTGATCGTGCGGGCTGCGTCTTGGGTTCGGGCATCGGCGGCATCAACGAGCTCGAGACCACGCACACGACCTACATGGAGCGTGGCCCGGATCGCATCTCACCGCACTTCATCCCGAAGCTGATGGTGAACGCGATGTCGGGCGTGATCTCGATCCGACACGGACTGCGCGGCACGAACTTCGTGACCGGATCGGCGTGCGCTTCCGCGGGGCACGCGCTCGCGATGGCGTTGCGCGCGATCCAGTACGGCGAGGCGGACCTGATCATCAGCGGTGGTTCCGAGACCGCGGTGACTCCGCTCGGCCTCGGCGGCTTCTGCGCGCTGCGCGCGTTGTCGACGCGGAACGACGATCCGCAGGCTGCCAGCCGCCCGTTCGACAAGGACCGCGACGGCTTCGTCATGGGTGAAGGCGCGGCGATCGTCGTGCTCGAGGAACTCGAGCACGCGAAGAAGCGCGGAGCCCGGATCTACGCCGAGTTCCTCGGCTTCGGTTCGACCGCGGATGCGCACCACATCACGGCGCCGAAGGAAGATGGGGCGGGCCCGTCGCGCGCGATGCTGACCGCGTTGCGCGACGGTGGCGTCAACCCCGACCAGGTCGCGTACATCAACGCGCACGGTACGTCGACGCTCTACAACGACGCGATCGAGACGACTGCGATCAAGCGCACGTTCGGCGACCACGCGCGCAAGCTGGCGATCTCGTCGACCAAGTCGATGATCGGCCACTTGCTCGGTGCGTCGGCCGCGGTCGAGTTCGCCGTCACGGCGCTCAGCATCCACAAGAACGTGGTGCATCCGACGCGCAACCTGACGACGGCGGATCCGAGCTGCGACCTCGATTACGTGCCGGGTGCGGCTCGCGACGTGAACGTTCGGTACGCG
>JAEUIB010000365.1 GCA_016795255.1 Planctomycetota bacterium | reverse complement strand
GCTGCATCACGTGTTCGACCGGAGCGTGGTCGTCGACGAATACGGGTTCGGCGGGCCCGGGTCGAGGCTGCAGCAACAGCGCGCGGAACGCATCGGCGGCGACGGCCAAGAACGGCGGCGGCTCGCGAAGCAATCGCGTCGGCGTCGTCGGCGTCGTGCCGCAGAACAGGATCGCGGAGGGGTAGTCGCGCACCGGAGCGAGCCACACCGCTCCGAATCCGGCCGCGTGCAGCGTCGCGGTCAGGGCGCGTGGCAAGCGGGCGGCGGGACGCCGGCAATCGACGTTCAGCGCCAGCAGGCCGTTCGGTTCGAGGTGAGCGCGCAGGCGCTCGAAGCACTCCTGCGTCGCGACCTGGAACGGGATGTACGTCTGGTGCGCGTACGCGTCGACGACGACGAGGTCGAAGCGGCGATCCGCCGGCAGCGTGTTCACGACGGTCCGACCGTCGTCGAGGATCAACGTCAGCCGCGGATCGGCTCGATCGATGCCGAAGTACGTCGCCGCGACGTCGACGACGAGAGGATCGATCTCGACTCCCGTGCATCGCAGCGCGTCGCCGAGCAGTGCGTCGAGCTCCGTGAACAGCGTGCCCGCGGCGAAGCCGACGACGAAGACGTCGTACGTCCCGTCCGCCGGAGGCTCCTGGAGCAGCGGCAACAGCGCGAGCGTGTCGAAGTAACGCCCGCCCGAGTCGATGCGGCCTTCGATGCGCGCCGAGTGGAACTCGGCGTCCCCTTCGTCGAGCGCGAGGATGCGCGTCGTGACCATCGTGCCGGTCGTCCGGTCCTCGCTGTCGCGTTCGAGGACGCGCACGGTTTGGATCGCCGAGTCGCGCTCGAACAGCACGCGGTCGCCGGCGAGGCCGGGGCCTTTCAGCGGACCGGCGTCGATCGCGGCGCCGCATGCGCAGGCGAGCAAGGCGCTCACCGTGATCGCGACGCGCGCGCGGGAACGCGGTCGCGACGAGGTGCGAGCAGCGAGCAGCGCCGCCGCGAACAGCAGTGCGGCGCAGACGAACAGCGTGCGCCGGGTTCCGAGCCACGGCACGAGTGCGAGGTTCGAGGCGTACGCGCCGACGACCGAGCCGAGCGTCGACCACGCGAGGACCGTTCCGGACGCGAGGCCGCGTGCTCCTGCGGGAGCGCGGCGCTCCAGCACGAGCGGAGCGATCGCGCCCAGCGCCACGAGCGGCGGCGCGAACAGCACGAGCGCCGCCTCGAGCGACGCGACGAGGGCGAGACTCGGATCGGGCCCGTCGCGAAAGCCGTCGGGTAACAGCAGGCGCGCGAATGCCGCCCCGAACGTCGCGGTCGCGGCGACCCACGCGCCGGCCGCGGCCGGAAGCCACGCGAGGACTCGCGCGCCGGACGGAGTCGCGGCCACGCGCCCGCCGAGCCACGCACCGGCGGCGAGCGCGAACAGCGCGACCGCGATGACGTTCGTCCACACCGTCGGCGACTGGCCGAAGAACGGTGCGAGCAGGCGCACGGCCGCGAACTCGAGCAGCGTCACGGCGATGCCGCAGACCAGCACGAGAGCGAGCAACACGAAGTTCGAGCCCCGCTGCAGCGACGCGAGCGGCTCGGAGGCGAGAGTGGACATCGGGTGGACTCCGCTCCGGTGGACTTGAAGTCCCACGGGCGCGGGATCCGACGCAGGCGAATCGGCTCGGTAAGCTCCGGGCGCGGCGGCTCGAGGGGATTCGGGCGTCGCGGGAGGACACCATGCGAGCGTTGTTGCGGGCGGTTCTGCTGGCGGGCGCGACGTCGATCGCCGGTTGCGATCTCGAGTTCGAGTCCCAGGACGTCGTCATCCGGCACGATGTCGAGGGTGACGCGCTCGACGTCTTGCTCGTGTACTACGGGGTTTCGGCGGGGGACGGTTCCGCGCTCCGCTTCTTTCCCGACGGCGGCGAGATGGACGATGCGCGCGCGCGGAGCCTCGAGAAGGGGGTCGCGGCGTTCGAGCGCATCGCTGCGGGCGAGCGCGAAGGGATGATCGTCGACTGGCCGCTCCACGTGACGTTGGACCGTTGGAAGAACGAGGACGAGGCCAAGTTGGCGGACCCCGAGGCGACCGCCCAGGAGAAGGCGGACGCGGCCGCCCGTCTGCCGATCTACGAGCTCGTGACGCTGGTCGAGTGCGGCGCGTTCCTCGACGACGCGAAGCGGCTGTGCGGATTCCAGCGCGTTCGCATCCATCCGCTGTCGAAGTTCGAGGCGCTGCTGAACGCGCACTTCGATGCGCTCGCGCGCGAGGACGCGCGCGATGCGGACGATCGTGACGATCCGATCGGCGTCGCGTTGCGGGCCGCGAAGGCGGATGCGAAGACGCCGTGGTTCCGCTTCGATCGCGGCACGCTGCAGATCGACGTCCCGATGTCGATGGCGGAGCGCGCCTCAGTGATCCGCGACGCCGCCGAGCACGTCATGAAGTCCGACCACATCGCGTCGAATGGGTTCACGAAGGGCGCGGGCATGTGGAGTCTGTTCGGCGAATGGCTCGCGACCGCGCCCTCCGTCGCGCTCGAGAAGGACAGGATGCGCGCCACGTTCGGAACGGGCGACGCGCCGATCCGCTGGACGATCATGTGCCCCGACCGCCCGTACGACCCGACGCTCTACGAAGCGCTGAAGTCGCGCAACGTGAGTTTGCGCGACGACGTGAAGGCAGCCGACCTCATCGCCGCGATGAAGTGATCTCGCGGCGCGGGAAGCCCTCCCCTCACCGCCGTTCCCACGCTGCCCGCCGCATGACGGGGACAGACGCGCCTCCGT
>JAEUIB010000363.1 GCA_016795255.1 Planctomycetota bacterium | reverse complement strand
GCCTGCTCGCGATGCCGTCGTCATGCGAGCTCCTCGGGTGTGCTCATCGCGTCAGCGCGCCGCCGTCGTGAACTCGACGACGATCGGGATCAGCGGCGTGCCGTCGACCGCTTGGAACGACTTGAAGTCGCCTCCGTTCAGGCCGTAGCGGTACGTGCGGCCGGGCTCGAGCTTCACCGGCAGCGTGACGACTCGGCGTGCGGCGTCCCACGAGGGTGCGCCGGCCGTCGGCGGGAAGTCGGTCTTCGCGCCGATGATCACGAACGAGAAACCCGACGCCATCTTGCGATCGAAGGTGACACGGATCGCCGTCGTACTCGCGTCGACGTCGGTCGCTCCGTCGGCCGGCTCGATCGACACGACGCGCGGAGCTTCGGACTCGACCTTCTTCACGTGCTCGGCCTGCTCGGCGAACCACGCGACGATGCGCGGCGCGAACGCGTCGAGGTTCGGGTAGCGCTCGCGGTCGGCCTCGTACTCCTCGAGCAACGTCGCGAGGTCGGCCGTCCACGTGAAGCCACGCCTCGCGTTGTCGGCGGCGTCGGCGCGCGCGGCCTCGGCACCCTGGTGCTGCGCGACGTAGCGGTTGACGCACGCTCGCACGAGCGACTCGTAGAGCATGATCCGCCACGTCGGATACGCCTGCATCTCCATGGTCTTCTGCACGGATTTGAACAACGCGCGACCGGAAGCTTCGAGCGCGTCCGCGTTGCGGTCGATGACCGGGTTCGCGAAGTTGTGCGTGAACTCGTGGACGACGGTGGGCACGTGCTCGGGGCCGAACTCGCCGATGCCGTCGGCATCCCAGCTCCAGATGCCCATGACCGGCGAGAGCTCGAAGCGCCCGTCGTCGAGCTGGACTCCACAGCCGTAGTTGTTCGGCCCGTTCAGCATCGACGGGATGACCGTGAACGTCGCGCCGGTCGCGGTGTCGCCGAAGTACCCACCGACCCACGCTTCGATCTCCGCGTCAGCGAGCCGCTCGGCGAGGCGCTGTTCGGTGCGCCGGTAGCGGTCGGCTTGCGACGCGAAGAACTCGACGAACTTCGTGTCGACGACGAAGCTGCGCAGGCGATCGAGGTACTCGTTCGCGATGTCCTCGGTCCATCGAGCGTCGAGGCGCGCGGGCCGCGGCGAAAGCGGCAGCCGAGGCAGCAACGACTCGACGTCGTCGCAATGCAGCGCGAGATCCGGCACGGCGTTGAACGTGATGCCGTAGTCCTTGCGCAACGTCTTCGCGTACTCGACGGCGGGATGCGCGCGGAATTCGTCGAACCAATCCTCGACGGCATCGGCGTAGGGCGACTCGGCTCGATCGTCGTTGAACTCAGGATCCCCGGCGAGCCGCGAAACGATGCAGAACAACTCGACGCGAGCATCGCAACGCACGGTGATCGAGGGCGGAGCGGCCACACCGTCTCCGATGCACAGCGACACGAGCAGCGCAGCGAACATGTCCGATCCTCCGCGCAAGGACGCGCGACCCGAGCCTATCGCTCATCGAGCCCGCGATCACTGGCTCGGAAGCTGCGCGGTCGTCCCTCGCATCCCTAGGCCACGGAACGAGCACGCATGACGGGGACAGTCCCCGATGCGGGGACAGTCCCCCGGCCCCTGCGGTCCCTCGTCATCCCTCGCGTCCCTCTAGTCCCACTCGTCCCTCGCGTCCCTCTCATCCCTTTCGTCCCTCGCGTCCCTTTCGTCCCTCGCGTCCCTTTCGTCCCTCGCGTCCCTCTCGTCCCTCTTCGTCCCTCTCGTCCCTCGCGTCCCTCTCGTCCCTCTTCGTCCCTTTCGTCCCTTTCGTCCCTCTCGTCCCTCTCGTCCCTCGCGTCCCTCTCGTCCCTCGCGTCCCTCGTCGTCCCTCGCGTCCCTCGTCGTCCCTCGCGTCCCCATCAAACGACGAAGCGGCGAGCCGCTCTCGCGGCCCGCCGCTTCATCCTCGACGGATCAGGCTCTCAGTACGCCGGCATCTGCGGCGCGCCGCTGCCCTTCTCCTTCTCTTCCGGGATGTCCGACACGAGCGCGTCGGTCGTGAGCAGCAGCGTCGCGATCGAAGCCGCGTTCTGCAGCGCCGAACGCGTGACCTTCGTCGGGTCGATGATGCCCGCGGCGACCATGTCGACGTACTCGAGCGAAGCCGCGTCGAAGCCTTCGGAGGCCTTCTTCGCGTTCTTCACGCGCTCGACGACGATCGAACCGTCGACGCCCGCGTTCATCGCGATCGTCTTCAGCGGCAGCTCGATCGCGCGACGGATGATGTCGACGCCGATGCGCTCGTCACCCGTGCACTTGACGCCTTCGAGAACCTTCTGCGCGCGCAGCAGCGCGACGCCGCCGCCGGGCAGGATGCCCTCTTCGACGGCCGCGCGCGTCGCGTGCAGCGCGTCCTCGACGCGAGCCTTCTTCTCCTTCATCTCGGCTTCGGTGGCCGCGCCGACGTCGACCTGAGCGACACCGCCCGCGAGCTTCGCGAGGCGCTCCTGGAGCTTCTCGCGGTCGTAGTCGGACGTGGTGCGTTCCATCTCCGACTTGATCGCGCCGATGCGGCCCTGGATGTCGGCCTTCTTGCCGGCGCCTTCGATGATCGTCGTGTCGTCCTTGCCGATGATCACCTTCTTCGCCGAGCCGAGGTCCGCGAGGCCGAGGCTCTCGAGCTTGATGCCGAGGTCTTCGAACACCGCGCGACCACCGGTCAGCACCGCGATGTCCTCGAGCATCGCCTTGCGGCGATCGCCGAAGCCCGGCGCCTTGACGGCGACGCACGTGAACACGCCGCGCAGCTTGTTGACGACCAGCGTCGCGAGCGCTTCACCCTCGATGTCCTCGGCGATGATCAGCAGCGGGCGACCCGACTGCGCGACCTTCTCGAGGACCGGGATCATGTCCTTGATGCTCGAGATCTTCTTCTCGTGGATCAGGATCAGCGGGTTCTCGAGGACCGCTTCCATCTTCTGCACGTCGGTGACGAAGTGCGGCGAGATGTAGCCCTTGTCGAACTGCATGCCTTCGACCCACTCGATCTCGGTGTTGAGGGACTTGCCCTCCTCGACCGTGATCACGCCGTCCTTGCCGACGCGCTCCATCGCTTCCGCGATCTTGTCGCCGACTTCCTTGTCGCCGTTGCTGGCGATCGTCGCGACCTGCGCGATGTCGCTCTTGCCCTTGATCGGCGTGCTCATCTTCTTCAGCTCGGCGACGATCGCCGCGACGGCCTTCTCGATGCCGCGCTTCAGGTCGACCGGGTTCGCGCCGGCCGTGACGTTGCGCAGGCCTTCTTCGAAGATGGCCTCGGCGAGCACGGTCGCTGTCGTCGTGCCGTCACCGGCGACGTCGGAGGTCTTCGACGCGACCTCCTTCACGATCTGCGCGCCCATGTTCTCGTAGCTGTCCTCGAGCTCGATCTCCTTCGCGACCGTCACGCCGTCCTTGGTGACGGTCGGGGAGCCGAAGGACTTCTGGATGATGACGTTGCGGCCGCGCGGGCCGAGCGTCACCTTGACCGCGCGGGCGAGCTTGCGCACGCCGCTGCGGATCAATTCACGCGCTTCCTGGTCGTAAGCGATCTTCTTGGCTGCCATGGATGTGTCCTGTCTTCCGTTCTTGCTGGTCTTGCTGGTGTGGGGTGGAAAGGAAGCGAGCGCTTCAGCTTTCGATGACCGCGTAGACGTCCGACTCCTGGAGCACCTTGTACTCCTGGCCGTCGATCGTCAGGTCGTGACCCGCGTACTTGGAGTAGATGACCTTGTCGCCGACCTTGAGCTGGAACGTGGCGCGCGAGCCGTTGTCCAGCAGGCGACCCTCTCCCAGCGCGACGACCGAACCCTGCGCGGGCTTCTCGCGCGCGTTGTCGGGCAGGATGATCCCGCCCTTGGTCTTCTCCTCGGCCTCGGCCGGGCGGACCAGGATGTGGTCGTTCAGCGGCTTCACCGACGTGGTCGTGCTCTTCGAAGTCTTCGTAGCCATCGCGATCGATCTCCTCTTTCTGCTCCGTTGGATTCCAATGCCAGAGTCGTGGACGAAGGGGTCGCTCCTCCGCCGTGCGTCAGCGCGCGCGGCGGAAGTGCTGTTCGAGTAGGCGCTGCACCGTGAACCGCAGCAGGTCCGGCGCGACGGGCTTGTGCAGCAACGAGAACGCTCCGGCCGCCAGCGCTTCCATCTGCCGAGCGCGCGAGTCGTCGCCGGTGATGAAGATGCTGGGCGGCGGCGTGCCGACCATGCGATGCAGGGTCCGCAGCACGTCGAAGCCGGACATGCCCGGCATGTCGACGTCCATGATGGAGAAGGACACGTGTTCCTTCTGGGCGATCTCGAGCGCGGCGAGACCGGACGCGGCTTCGAACGTCACGAATCCGTCGCGACGCAGGAATTCACAGAGCGCGGCGCGGACGAGGGTGTCGTCGTCCGCGACCAGGATGCGAATGGCGTTTCCGGGCTTGCCTTTCATGGCGGCCGTCGGGTGGAGTAGGGGTTCACGAAGGCCCCGGCACGAAACCGGGGCGCGCCGCCGGGGCTATCAAACGGAGTGCCAGACGCAGAACTTGGCAGACGTTCATTGCTCACGCCGGAATCGGCACTTAAGTTGCCGGTTTCCGACCCCCTCCAGTGGCCTCTAGACGTCCGATCCACTCCTTTTGTCGCATGCGCCCCCCATCCACTCGATCCACAGTGACAACTTGTCGTGTCGCGGCGCGCGTCGATCGCCTCCGCCGGGCCCGGCTCTACCTCGTGATCGCCGGGCTGGCGGACGACGATGGCAAGCCCGACGGCGCGATGGCTCCGTCCGCGCTGCTGCGGGCGTTCGACGCGGGCGTCGATGCCGTCCAACTGCGGATGAAGGGCGTACCGACCCAAAAGATTGCTGAGCAAGCACTTCGGCTTCGCGCGTTGTTGCGCGCCCGGCCGACGCTGATCTTCGTCAACGACGACTACGAGGCCGCGATCGCGGGTCGGGCGGACGGCGTCCACCTCGGCCAAGAAGACGCCCCGATCGAACGCGTTCGCCAGAAGGTCGGCCCCGACCTGCTGATCGGTCTGTCGACCCACAGCCTGAAGCAGGCCCAGGGAGCCCGGGCGCGCGGCGCCGACTACATCGGCGTCGGCTCGATGTTCCCGACGGCGACGAAGGACGGGGCGAAGGTCGTCGGCCCCGAAGTGCTGCCCAAGATCCTGCGTTCGGCCCGCGTACCGGTCTTCCCGATCGGCGGGATCGACGTCCGCAACGTCGAGCGCATCGTCGCGCAGGGCGCAGGTCGAGCGGCCATCGCGCGAGCCATCGTCCGCGCCGAAGATCCGGCCCAGGCCGCGCGCGTGTTGCGCTTCGTGCTCGAGCGCGCGCCGCTCGTCGATGCGATGACCGGCACCGGCGAGTGAGGCGCCGGCACTCGTGCCCGACGAGGTCCTCGAGATCCCCATCGGCGGCGAACGCATCCTGATCGAGGTCCTCGACCAGGACAAACTGATCGACCGGCTGATCGAAGAGGACGGCGGGTTCGATCGGCGCAATCCGTACTACGGCCAACTGTGGCCGGCCGCACGCGTGCTCGGTGAGACGATCGCGAAGCTGCCCGATCTCACCGACAAGCGACTGCTCGACGTCGGGTGCGGCGCGGGCTTGCTCGGCATCGTCGCGGCGAAGAAGGGCGCGCGCGTGACGTTCGCCGACGTGATGCAGGAATCGCTCGAGCTCGCCCGCGGCAACGCGCGCCGCAACGGCGTGAAAGCGCAGACGTGGCGCCTCGACTTGGCGGAGCCCGGGGTCGCCGCGAGCGACGACGAACGCTTCGACGTGATCGTCTCGAGCGACGTGCTGTACGAGCCGTGGATGGCCGAGGCGATCACCAAGACGATCCACGCGTGGCTGCGCGCCGACGGCGTCGCAATCGTGACCGATCCGATGCGCCCGTCCGGCGACCGCATGAAGAAGATCGCACGCGCGGCGGGCTTGCTCGTCGACGAGTTCGAGGATCTCGTCGAGGACGAGGGGAAGATCCACGTGGTGCGGCAGTTCAGCATGCGGCGCGCGGGGCGCGGGGATACGGAGGCTCCGCCTCCGTAGACCAGGGCGGGGGGCCGGCCTGTCGAGGTGCGGAGGCTCCGCCTCCGC